>NZ_JBFAAF010000040.1:0-64243 GCF_040639595.1 Micromonospora sp. NPDC023814 | reverse complement strand
CGTAGCGGTCTGCCGGAGTTGGTCGGTGTCGGTCCCGGGGTGTGTCCATGGCTGCCCCATCTGTGGGGGCAGCTCGACAGCGTCGAGCCGGCGGGCGCGCCGCGGTCGGGCTGCACCCGGCCCGGACCCGGTCCGCGTCACCCGGTCCGGTCGGGTGCGACCCGTGGTAGGGCTGGCGCGCGCGGGGGCGTGTCAGCGGGCCAGGGCGCGCAGGAAACGCTCGGCGGCGGGGACGGCGGTGGCGGTGCTGGCGCCGCCCTGCTCGACGAAGACCGCGAACGCGACGTCACCCTGCCAGCCGACGAACCAGGCGTGCGTGTGCGCCGGGTTGTTGTCGTACTCGGCGGTGCCGGTCTTGCCGTGCACCGGCGCGCCCGGCACGTCCTTCAGCGCGGTGCCGGAGCCCGCCGTCACCACCTCGCGCATCATCGCCTTGACCGCCTCGACCGACTCCGGCTTGAGCTGCGGGCCGGGGGCGGCGGGCTGCGCCGGGGCCGGGTCAAGCACCAGTTTCGGCTGTTCGAAGCGCCCCCGGGCGACCGCCGCGGTGGCGGACGCCATGGCCAGCGGGCTGACGACCGTGGTGCCCTGTCCGATCGCGGCGGCAGCCTGCTCGGTCGCGCCGCCGTTCGCGGAGACCTTGCCCGTGAAGGCGTCGAGGCCGACGTCCCACTGCCCCTCCAGCCCGAGCGACCGGCCGGCGACGGCCAGCCCGTCGGGGCCGAGCTTCGGCGCCAGCGCCGCGAACGCCGTGTTGCAGGACTTGGCGAAGTCGGTGCGGAACGGCACCGCCCCCAGCTCGAAGTTGTCCGAGTTCTTGAACGGCCGGCCGTCCACCGTGAACGTCTTGGGGCAGGCCACCGTGGTGTCCGGCGTCACCGCGCCGAGGTCGAGCAGGCCGAGCGCGCTGACCATCTTGAACGTGGAGCCCGGCGGGACCTGGGCGGTGAAGGCCAGGTTCTCCCCGGCCGCGCCGGGACCGTTGGCGGCGGCGAGCACGGCACCGTCGCTGATCCGTACCGCCACCAGCGCCGCCCGGCGCTTCTCGGCGCGCAGGGCGGCGTCGGCCGCGTTCTGGGTGGCCACGTCGAGCGTGGTCTTCAGCGGTTGCCCCGGCTGCGGCTCGCGGCGGAACACCTCGGTGCCGGTGGGGACCAGCGTGCCGTCCGGGCCGGGGCGCTCGGTGATCACGGTCAGCCCGGGCGCGCCGCGCAGCCGTTCGTCGTAGCGGCCCTGGAGGCCGCCGTGGCCGACCAGGTCGCCGGCCGCGTACCGGTCGGGGTGCTTCGCCAGGTCGTCGGCCTGGGCCGGGTCGACCGAGCCGAGCACCGCCCGGGCGAACTCGCGGGTGGGCGCGAGGTCGAGCTTGTCGCTGCGGAACTTGGTGCCCGGCAGGTCGTAGATGCGGGTCTTGATCTGCCGGTATGCCTCCTCGCGCAGGGTGACCACCTCGACGAACGCGCCCGGGTCGGCGTCGGCGAGCCGCTTGGGCAGGCCGGAGAGGTCCACCGGCGGGGTGATCGCCGGCCGGATCGCCCGGAAGGCCGCGTCCAGCTTCCGGGTCAGGCCCGCCACGTCGGTGACCTCGCTCGGTTGCAGCCCCACCCGCACCACGGGCCGGGGCGCCATGATCGGCTGGCCGGCGGCGTCGAGCACCGCGGCCCGGGGCCCGGGGTCCCGGCGCAGCCCGAGCCGGTCGCCCCGGCTGAGCTGCTCCTGCACCAGCTGCGGCTCCCAGATCACCCGCCACTCGTCGTCGCCGCCGCGGCTGAGCCGCACCTGCCGATCGTACGCCCAGCGGGTCTGACCCGGGAGGCTCCACTCGACCGTGACCACCGCCGTCGCGACGTCCGCCGTGATCTTCGCGTCGCCCTGGCGGGCCAGCGCCGGCGGCGTGGCCGCCAGCTCGCCGGAGAGCTCCTTGATCTCGCGGGACACGTCGGCGGCCGGCACCTTCGCGCCCGTCGGGTCCACGAACCCGACGGCCTGGAGGTCGCCGGAACGCCAGCCGGTCAGGAACGCGTCGACGCTGCGCTCCGGCCCGTCGTTGCCCGAGCAGGCGGTGAGCGCGCCGGCCGCGAGCGCGGTCACGGCGAGCAGCGCGACCGACGGGCGGAGCCGGTTGCGAGGGTGACGGCTGGGGTACGAGGGGTGCATGGAGCGTCCTCCGATCTCGGAACTGCCGTCACGCTAGTACGGCCGCGCCGTCCGTATCGTCCCCAGGCGGCTGCGACGTGCGCAAAGACGGGCCTGCGACGGGGTGATGAACAACCGGTGGCGGGGTAACCCCCGACCGGCCAACCTCGTATCCGCAACGGGTGAAAGGACAAAGTCCGGAACCGGACGTCCGCACCGTGGTCCGCCGACGAAGGCGCGGAACGGCAGGCCTAGGCTGGGCGGCAGAGTGACCCACAACGCGGTGGGTCGAGGGGAGTGGCACCGATGGACCGGCGTCCGGCGATCAAACCGGGACCCGACCTCCGGCAGGATGACACCAGCCGGGACGACAGCTTCGATTCGGCAACCGACGGGGACGGCTTCGACCGGCCCGACACAGGGGTGACCGGGATGACCGGTACGAGTATCGACACCATCTACGACCTGGGCCTGCCCGCTGACGCGCTGGCCGACGACGTGGAGGACAACGAGCTCGACGAGCCGGTACCCAACGTGGAGCGCCTGGTGGCCCAGGCCGTGGCGCTCGCCGGCGACGACCACGACGTGGCGACCCTGGTCAGCCGCTTCTGGCGGTTTGCGCCGGACGAGGAGCTGATCGGCTTCACCGCCGAGGAGATGCTCGACGCGGCGCGCGCGCACCGGGACCTCGCCCAGCAGCGGGTGCCGGGCGAGTTGAAGCTCCGCATCCACGAGCCCGACGCCGACCAGCACCACACGGTCATCGAGATCGTGACCGACGACATGCCCTTCCTGGTCGACTCGGTGACCGCCCTGCTCAACGCGCGCCACCTGGACGTGCACCTGCTGGTGCACCCGCTGGTGGTGGTGCGGCGCGAGCCGCTGGGCCGGCTGGTCGAGGTCTCCGCCGACGTCGAGCCCGACGACGCGATCGCCGGCGACCTGGTCGAGAGCTGGATGCACATCGAGATCGACCCGGTCCGGGACGCCGCCGAACGGGAGAAGCTGCGCGGTGAGCTCCAGCGCGTGCTGACCGACGTGCGGGAGGCGGTCGAGGACTGGCCGAAGATGCGCCAGCGGGCGCTCGCCCTCGCCGACGAGCTGGCCGCCGCGCGGACGTCGGACAACCGGCCGCCGGTGCCGGAGAAGGACATCACCGACTCGGTGGAGCTGCTCCGCTGGCTCGCCCACGACCACTTCACGTTCCTCGGCTACCGGGAGTACCGCCTGGCCGACGCCGGCGACGGGGGTCAGGCGCTGGAGGCCGTGCTCGGCACCGGGCTGGGCATCCTGCGCCAGGACTCCCCGGAGGCCCGGCCGCTGTCGTCGATGACGCCGGAGGCGCACGACAAGGTCACCGAGAAGCGCCTGCTGATCATCACCAAGGCGAACTCGCGGGCGACCGTGCACCGCTCCGCCTACCTCGACTACATCGGCTTCAAGATCTTCAACGAGGCCGGCGAGGTGGTCGGCGAGCGGCGCTTCCTGGGCCTGTTCTCCACGGCCGCGTACCGCACCAGCGTGTGCGAGCTGCCGGTGGTCCGCCGCAAGGTGGCCGAGGTGCTGGACCGCTCCGGCCTGAGCCAGCGCAGCCACTCCGGCAAGGACCTGCTGCAGATCCTGGAGACCTACCCGCGCGACGAGCTGTTCCAGATCAAGACCGACGACCTCTACCACGCGGTGATCGGCGTGCTGCGGATGGCCGGTCGCCGGCAGCTGCGGGTGTTCCTGCGCCGGGACGCGTACGGGCGGTTCATCTCCTGCCTGATCTACCTGCCCCGGGACCGGTTCACCACACAGAACCGGCTGCGCATGCAGGACATCCTGCTCCGTGAGCTGCACGGCGTCGGGGTCGACTACACGACCCGGGTCACCGAGTCGATGCTCGCCCGGGTGCACTTCACCGTCCGGACCGACCCGACCAAGCCCCCGAGCGACATCGACGCCGACCTGCTCGCCGAGGAGCTGGCCGACGCCACCCGGCTGTGGGACGACGACTACCGGCTGGTGTTGGAGCGCAAGCTCGGCGACGAGCAGGCCAAGCACCTGTTCAGCAGGTACGCCGACGCCTTCCCGGAGGGCTACAAGGACGGCCACACGCCGTACGAGGCGATGAAGGACCTGGCCAAGCTGGAGCTGCTGGAGGAGCCCGGCCAGCTGGAGATGCACCTGTTCCGCAAGCAGGCCGCGCCGCGGGCCGGCGGGCGGGGCCCGGACGTCGACGAGGCGATGGACGTCCGCTTCAAGGTCTACCGGTACGGCGAGCCGATGATGCTCTCCGCCGTGCTGCCGGTGCTGCACTCCCTCGGCGTCCGGGTGGTCGACGAGCACCCGTACGAGGTGGACCGGATCGACGGCCGTGTCTACCTCTACGACTTCGGGCTGCGGCTGCCGGAGGGGCACCAGGAGCTGGCCGAGGTGCGCCCGCACGTGGAGAACGCCTTCGCGGCGGCGTGGCGGGGCGAGGCCGAGGTCGACGGCTTCAACGAGCTGGTGCTGCGTAGCGGCCTCACCTGGCGGCAGGTGGTGGTGCTGCGGGCGTACGCGAAGTACCTGCGCCAGACCGGCGCGGTCTTCTCGCAGGAGTACATGGAGTCGACCTTCATCGCGTACCCGAGGATCGTCGCGCTGCTGGTGGAGCTCTTCGAGGTCCGGTTCGCGCCGGGCACGATGGGTCACGAGGAGCGGGAGCAGCGCAGCGAGAAGCTGGTCGCGGAGATCCGGGGCGCGCTGGACGACGTCGTCAGCCTCGACCAGGACCGGATCCTGCGCGCCTACCTGACGCTGATCCAGGCCACCCTGCGCACCAGCTTCTACCAGAAGCGCTCCGACGGGCGGCCGAAGTCGTACGTGGCGTTCAAGCTGGACCCGCAGGCGATCCCCGACCTGCCGGCGCCCCGGCCGAAGTTCGAGGTCTTCGTGTACTCGCCGCGCTTCGAGGGCGTGCACCTGCGGTTCGGGCCGGTGGCCCGGGGCGGGCTGCGCTGGTCGGACCGCCGGGAGGACTTCCGCACCGAGGTGCTCGGCCTGGTCAAGGCGCAGATGGTGAAGAACGCCGTGATCGTGCCGGTCGGCGCGAAGGGCGGCTTCGTGCTCAAGCAGAAGCCGGGGGACCGCGACGAGGCGGTCGTCTGCTACAAGGAGTTCATCTCGGCGCTGCTGGACGTCGCGGACAACATCGTCAGCGGCGAGATCGTGCCGCCGGAGGACGTGGTCCGGCACGACGGCGACGACCCGTACATGGTGGTCGCGGCGGACAAGGGCACGGCGACGTTCTCGGACATCGCCAACGAGATCTCCACGGCGCACAACTTCTGGCTCGGCGACGCGTTCGCCTCCGGCGGCTCCGCCGGGTACGACCACAAGAAGATGGGCATCACCGCCCGGGGCGCCTGGGAGTCGGTGAAGCGGCACTTCCGCGAGATGGGCCACGACACCCAGACCCAGGACTTCACCGTCGTGGGCGTGGGCGACATGTCCGGCGACGTGTTCGGCAACGGGATGCTGTTGTCGGAGCACATCCGGCTGGTGGCCGCGTTCGACCACCGGCACATCTTCCTCGACCCGGACCCGGACGCCGCCACCTCGTACGCGGAGCGGAAGCGGTTGTTCGAGCTGCCCCGCTCGTCGTGGGAGGACTACAACCGGGAGTTGATCTCGGCCGGCGGCGGTGTGTACCCGCGTACCGCCAAGTCGGTGCCGATCTCGCCGCAGGTCCGCGAGCGGCTCGGCCTGGACGCCGAGGTGGAGCAGCTCTCGCCACAGGAGCTGATGAAGGCGATCCTGACCGCGCCGGTCGACCTGTTCTGGAACGGCGGCATCGGCACGTACGTGAAGGCCTCCAGCCAGACCAACGCGGAGGTGGGCGACAAGTCCAACGACGCGATCCGGGTGGACGGCCGGAACCTGCGCTGCCGGGTGACCGGCGAGGGCGGCAACCTGGGCTGGACCCAGCTCGGCCGGATCGAGTACGCCCAGACCGGCGGCCGGATCTACACGGACTTCATCGACAACGCGGCCGGGGTGGACTGCTCCGACCACGAGGTGAACATCAAGATCCTGCTGAACACGGCGGTCGCCGACGGCGCGCTGACCCTCCCCGAGCGGGACGAGCTGCTCGCCGACATGACCGACGAGGTCGCCGAGCTGGTGCTGCGGGACAACTACGACCAGGCCCGGGCGATCAACAACGCGCAGGCGCAGGCCGCCTCGCTGCTGCCGGTGCACCGGCGGATGATCACCGAGCTGGAGCGTTCCGGGGCGCTGAACCGGTCCCTGGAGGCGCTGCCGCCGGACGACGAGCTGGCGGTGCGGACCGAGTCCGGGCTGACCGCGCCGGAGTTCGCGGTGCTGCTGGCGTACGTCAAGATCGTCCTGGAGACCGAGATCCTCGCCGAGGGGCTCGCGGACGAGGAGTGGACGACGGACGTCCTGGTCAACTACTTCCCGACGCCGATGCGCGAGCGGTTCGCCGACCGGATGGGCCAGCACCGGCTGCGCCGGGACATCGTGACCACCGTCCTGGTCAACGAGGCGATCAACCGGGGCGGCATCACGTTCGTCTTCCGGGTGGTCGAGGAGACGGCCGCCTCGGCGGCGGACGTGATCCGGGCGTACGTGGTGGTCCGCGAGGTGTTCGGGCTGCGCGAGCTGTGGGACGCCGTGGAGGCCCTGGACAACAAGGTCGACCCGGAGCTGCAGACGAGCGTCTACCTGGACACCCGGCGGCTGCTGGACCGGGCGGTGCGGTGGCTGGTGACCAACCGCCGCTCGCCGATCGACGTGCCGGCGGAGATCGCCCGGTTGCGCGACGGCGTGGCCCGGCTCCTGCCCGACCTCGAGGAGCGCTTCTACGGCAGCGAGCGGGAGTCGCTGGCGGCCCACATCGACTCGCTGACCGAGCGAGGGCTGCCGCGCGACCTGGCCGAGCAGACGACCCGGCTGATGTACAGCTTCGGCCTGCTCGACGTGGTGGAGACGGCGGCGAGCAGCGGGCGCGACGTCGGCGAGGTGGCCTCGGTCTACTTCGTGCTCTCCGACCGCTTCCGGGTCGACTCGCTGCTGTCGAAGATCTCCCTGCTGCCGCGGGAGGACCGCTGGCAGACGCTGGCCCGGATGGCGCTGCGCTACGACCTGTACGCCGCGCTGGCCGCGCTGACCGCCGAGGTGCTCGACTCCACCCCCGGCACCCTGCCGCCGCAGGAGCGGGTGCAGGAATGGGAGCAGTCGAACGCCACGTCGATCCACCGGGCCGAGCGGGCGATGGGGGAGTTCGACGAGTCCCGGGCGGACCTCGCCGCCCTGTCGGTGCTGCTGCGCCAGATCCGCACCCTGGTGCGGACCTCCGCCGCCGCCTGACGCCGGACACGCCGCGCGGTCCGGCCGGTCGGTTTCTCCGACCGGCCGGACCGCGTCGTCGTCTTCCGGGGCGTGCCCCGCCTCGCTGCCGTGCCGGGGGACCGGCGGCCACGATGTTGCGGATGCCGTCCGTCGCCACCGCCCGGCCGGGACCGTGCGCCCGGCGGCTGCGGGGCCGTGGATCAGGCGGTCATGGAGGCGAAGACGACCACGTTGTCCGGGTAGCTGCGCGCCGCCTCGTCGAAGACGCCGCCGCAGGTGACCACCCGCAGGCCGGGCCGGTCGCTGGGGCCGTAGACCTGCTCCGTCGGGAACTCGGTCTTCGGGTACGCCTTCACCGACTCGACCGTGAACGTGACCCGCTGCCCGTCCTCGCGGGTGACGGTCATCGTGTCACCGGGTTGCAGGGCGCCGAGGGAGAAGAAGACCGCCGGCCCGATCTCCGCCGAGTCGACGTGCCCGACGATGACCGCGTTGCCGACCTCCCCCGGGCTGGGTCCCGGCTCGTACCAGCCGGCGCGCTGCGCCTGCTCCAGCGGGGGCACCTGGACGGTGCCGTCCGGGTTGGTGCCGAGCGCCATGATCGGGGCGTCGACCCCGATCCGGGGGATGCTGATCGTGGTGGGGGTGGAACGGGCCAGCCCCGTCGCGGCCCCGCCGGCGACGTCCGGGTCCGCGCCGTCGGGCCCCGGCACCGCCGGGCCGGAGGTGACCGGTGCGGCCTGCGCCAGGGGCTGCGGCGGGCGGGGAGCGGGCGCGGTCCCGGCCGACGCGCCGATCATGCCGGCGCCCACCATGGCGAGCAGGACGACGGCGGCCGCGCCGGCGGCGCGCCACGGTTTCCCGTGACGGCCGCCGGCCCGTCTCGCCGTCATGTCAGACCAGCGACTCATCGGTCCGACGCCGGCGCATCAGCACCAGGCCACCCAGGGCGGCCGCGCCGAGCAGGCTGGCCCCACCGGCGGCCAGGCGCCGGTCGGTCCCGGCGCCGGCACCGCCGTCGCCGCCGTCGACCCCGCCGCGCGGCAGGACGACGAGCTCACCCTCGCCGCACGAGCCCTTGAGCTCGTAGCGGCCCGGCTTGGCGTCCTCGGAGACCTCGGCCTCGCCGTAGTAGACGAAGTCGCGCTTGTGCTCCCAGCGGTCCTTGTCCTTGTCGTCCTTGCGGGACTCCTCGTCGGACCAGTCCTTCTTCTCGTGGTCCTTCTTCCGGTCGCCCTCGTCCGAGCCGTACCCCTCGTGGTCCTTGCGGTCCTCCTCGCGGCCGCTGTCGCCACGGTCCGAGCCCCCGCTGTCCGAGCCGTACTTGTCGTGGTCCTTGCGGTCCTCGCCCTCGCGGCCACCGCGGTCGCCCTCGGCGTCCTGGCCGTGCTCGTAGCCCTTCCAGTCGCGCTCGCCGTCGTCGGCCGCGCCGCCGCCCTGGCCGCCGGCGGTCGACGGCTGCGGCTTGGCGGTCTCGTCCTTGCCTTCGTGGTCCTTGCCCTTGTCGTGGTCCTTGCCTTCGTGGTCCTTGCCCTCGTGGTCCTTGCCCTTGTCGTGGTCCTTGCCTTCGTGGTCCTTGCCCTCGTGGTCCTTGCCCTTGTCGTGGTCCCTGCCCTCGTGGTCCTTGCCCTTGTCGCGGTCGCCGGAACCCTTCTCCCCACGCCAGTCGTCGCGGTCCTCTGCCGGCTTGAGGTTGACCTTGCCCGTGACCTTGGACCACACGTAGGCGTGCTCCTGGCGCTCCGAGCAGACCTCGAGCAGCTTGACCGTGTCGCCCGCCTTGACGACGTGGGGCTTGGCGTAGACCTTGCCCTCGTCGTGGTGGCCGTCCGCGAACGCGATACCCGGCGTGAACACGAGCAGGGAGGCACCACCGAGGGCAGCGCCCGCAACGACCTTCCCGAGCATCTTGTTTGCCATGACCTGCGTCACTCCATCCCTGTTGTCCTGAGCTCGGTGGCAACCGAGCTACGAACGACGTTAGGCCGTTTCATGAGCTATACAGGGAAAGATTCGTGTTTTAACCTATGTAGGGCATGCGGGCGGCAGGCGTGATATGCCCGGTTTCGCACTCTATGTGGCTAGCTGTGCCGCTCCCGCCCGGCAGCACCGCGACGGCTGCGTCGTGCCGGTCGGGGCCCTCGGTGTGTATCGTCCCGTCCCGGCGACCCCGCCGCCGACCACCCGGCCTTCGCGCGGGCAGCGGATGGACAACTCCTATCTGACGCCCAGGGGTACGTGAACCCGGAGTGGAAGGCCGAGGCGGAGTCGGTGCCGGGCGACAACCGGGTGTCGAACATGTGCGACACGGTCACGGCCAACGGCGCCTACGTCAACGGCATCGGGTACGCCTGGCGAAGGTGGGTGCGATCGGCAACGTCCACAACCGCATCGACGCCGCCCAGCACGGCTGGATCGGCTGGGACAGCAACTTCGGCCCGACCGCCGACATGCTGAAGAGCCGCGGTCGCCTGTGGCAGCACCGTGGACGAGGTGCACGGCTTCATCGTCGACACGGCCAACTACTCGGCCCTGCGGGAGCCGTACGTCAGGTCACCGGCACGGTGCACGGCCGGACCGTGCGCCAGTCCAGGTTGATCGACTGGAATCAGTGCGTCGACGAGCTGTCGTTCGCCCAGGCGTTCCGCGACGAGCTGGTCCAGGTGGGCTTCGACGTCAACATCGGCATGCTGGCCGACACCTCCCGCAGCGGCTGGGGCGGCTCCGCCCGCCCACCGGCCCGGGCCCGACGACCAGTGTGGACACCTACGTCAACGGCGGCCGGGTGGACCGGCGGATCGCAGTTCACCCAGCTCATGCAGAACGCGTACGCACCGCTCTCCTGGCACCGGCGCGCACCCGCCGCCGGCAGTGGGCTCCGGCGGCGGGTAGGCGCCGGGCCCCGGCCCGACCGGTCGACGGTCGGGCCGGGGCTCAGCACGTACGGCGGTCAGGGAACCGTCCTCTCGATCGCCGCCCGGCCCAGCTCGGCCAGGTCCCGGCGGGCCCGCTCGATGTTCTCCGGCGTCAGATCCTGGCCCCGGGCCGCCACCAGGTCCTCCGGCTCCCAGGGCTGCTCCGCGCCGGTGCGGATGTTGTCCGGCGCCGCCCCCGTGCCGGTGCCCGTGGCCCCGGTGCCGGCGGCGTACGGGTCACCGATCAGCTGGTCGGTCGGCGCGCCGCCCCGCGGCTGCTCACCGGGCTCCGCGAACGACGGAGTGTCCCGGTCGGCGCCGCCGCCGGTCATCAGCTGGGGGATGCCGGTGTCGTCCTCGACCGCCGCGGCCACCTCGGGGCTCTCCTCCAGCGGTCGGTCACGGTCACGATCCGTCATGTGGCTGCCCTCCTGCCGCCAGGTGGTTTCCTGATCCTCCCGGCGTACCCCGCGTGGCGGCGCCCATGCCCGGATGCGGGCCGGGCGGTTCAGCGCGCGTCTCGTCGGGGGCATCCGGCGGCTCGCCACCGCCGCAGCAGCACCCGACAAGCCGAACGCGGGCCCGCGCCGGTACGAGCGCACCGCCGGGCGCCCCCGGGCCGGTCCGCCCGGGGGCCCGTGGGAGCGGTCAGCGTCCGAGCACGCGGTCGAGGAAGTCGCGGTAGTGGCGGACCGCCATCCGCAACTGCTCGGTGTCGGCCGAGCCGGCGTCCTGCCAGCCGCCCAGCTTGTTCTTCTGCGCGGACAGCGCCGAGGCGAGCGCCTGGATCGCCTCGTCGACCAGCGACTGCGCCTCCCCGGCCGCCGCGCGGGGGTCGTCCACGAACCGTAGCTGGACGTCCCGCCAGCGGTCCCGGAAACCCTGCGCCGCGGCGGGGTCGAAGAGCGTGGCCGGCTCGGCGGCGACGGTCGACCCCGCCGGCCGGGACGTCCCGGCCGACTCCAGCGAGCCGGCGGCGGCACCCGTGCGCCCGGCCGACGCGTGCTCGGCGTCGGGGTCGACCATGGCGGGGGTGGCGCTGCCGTACCCGGGCCCGCCGGCCGCGGCGGTCTCCGGGTCGCCCGTCCAGCCGGTCAGGTCGGTCCGGCGCTCGGGGCCACCGTCGGTGGTGTCCGGCGGCAGCACGGTCGTGCCGCCCCGTGACCCGCCGCGCTCGTCGGGTCCGCCCTCGCCACGCTCACCGGCACCGCGGAACTCGGCGGTCGGGTCGGCCCGGCGTCCCTCCCGGGCGCCGTCCACGGCCCCGTCGCCCGGACGCGCGGTCGACTCCGTACGCGGGTCGACCTCGTCCTCCGGGCGGGGGCTGGCCAGGGCGGACGCGGCGACCGCGTCGCCGACGGTGGTGGCGCCGAAGGCCGTCGGCAGTGGGCCCGGCTCGTGGAACTCCGGCCGCCCGCCGTCGGCGTCCCGGCCGCCGGACCGCTCGTCGTCGGCGGTCCCGCGGCGCGGGGCGCGCTCGCCGGCGACCGCCGGGTCGTCGAACGTGCCCCGGTCGTCGAGGGCGTCCTCGGGCACCTCGGCGCGGCCGGCCTGGTCGCCGGGTGGCGGCACCGGCACCGGCGTGGAGCGGACGGCCTCGGGGTGCTCGTTGCCCACCCGCTGCTCTTCCTGTCGCATCGCGGTCTCCTCAGCGGCTCGTGACGTCGTGCTGGCTGTCCGGACTGCGCTGCTCGGGCGGCCGGTGCCCGACCGGCTCCTCGCCGAGCAGGTCGGCGAAGAGGGCGCGGTAGTGGACCACGGCCTGGCGGAGCTCCTCGGTGCTGGCTTCGCCGCGCGAGTTGCGCAGGTGGATCTCGTGGGCGTCGCGGTAGTGGCCCAGCGTGCGGGCGTGTTCCACCGAGAGGTGGGCGATCTGGTCGGAGAAGCCGCCGGCCGGGTAGCCCCGTTCGGCGATGAGCCGGGTGACCAGTTCGTCCGCGTCGCCCACGGTCTCGGCCGGGGAGTCCACGAAGCGGACCTGGATCTCCTCCCAGGCGGCGGCGTACCGGGCGCGGGACTCGGGGGCGAGGGGGGTGAGCGTGAGCTCGGCGTGGCGGCGCTCCCGCTCGCGCAGCTCCCGCTCGGCGGCGGTGCGGCTGTCCCGTTCGGCGACGGCGCGGTCGTACTCGGGACCGAACCGCGACCGCAGCGCCCGACGGCGGGCGTACGACCGGGCGGCCACGGCCAGCGCCGCGATCACCAGCACGACGAGAACTATGACGATTACCTGCGTGGGCGACATGGCTCCTCCTTCGGCCACTGGTATTCCCTCCGCTTCGTGATCGCCAATCCCGTTCCGCGGCACTTTCCTGACGAACCCGACCCGGGCGGCATTCCCCGTACCGACATGACGAGTCGCACAGGGTGATCGCCCCCGAAAACTTGACTCATTCCAGAAAAGGCGCTTGGGTGGGGTGATGCCGGTCGAGACCGACGTCGAACGCCTCCGGGCCGCCGGGCTGCGGGTCACGCAGCCCCGGCTCGCGGTGCTCGCGGCGGTACGCGACCGGCCGCACCTGGATGCCGACACGATCACCCGGCTCGCCCGGGTCCGCCTCGGGCGGATCTCGGTCCAGGCGGTCTACGACGTCCTGCACGCGCTCACCGGGGTGGGCCTGCTGCGCCGGTTCGCCCCGGCCGGCGGGCCGGCCCGCTACGAGCTGGCCGGGGACGACCACGACCACCTGGTCTGCCGGGAGTGCGGGGCGATCGTGGACACCCGCCGCAACCGGGCCCCCGGGCCCTGCCTCGACCCCGGGGGCGCCGCCTTCGCCGTGGAGTCCACCGAGGTCACCTACTGGGGCCGGTGCCCCACGTGCCAGCAGCAGCACCACCGGTGACGCCAGCCGTCACACCGATCAGGAGGAGCGCCATGAGCGACCCGCAGCCCAGCAAGCCGATCCTCACCACCCGTCAGGGTCACCCCGTGCACAACAACCAGCAGCAGCGGACGGTCGGTTCGCGTGGGCCGGCGACGCTGGAGAACTACCACTTCCTCGAGAAGATCAGCCACTTCGACCGGGAGCGCATCCCGGAGCGGGTGGTGCACGCGCGCGGCTTCGTCGCGCACGGCGAGTTCGAGGCGTACGGGACGATCGGCGACCAGCCGGCGTCGAAGTACACCCGGGCCAAGCTGTTCCAGGCCAAGGGCAAGAAGACCCCGGTCACCATCCGCTTCTCCACCGTCATCGGCGGCCGGGACTCCTCCGAGGCGGCCCGCGACCCGCGCGGCTTCGCGGTGAAGTTCCGCACCGACGACGGCAACTGGGACATGGTGGGCAACAACCTCCAGGTCTTCTTCATCCGCGACGCGATCAAGTTCCCCGACGTGATCCACTCGCTGAAGCCGGACCCGGTGACCTTCCGTCAGGAGCCGAACCGGATCTTCGACTTCATGTCGAACACGCCCGAGTCGATGCACATGCTGACCTGGCTCTTCTCCCCGTACGGCATCCCGAAGAACTACCGGACCATGCGCGGGTCCGGGGTGAACACCTACCGGCTGGTCAACG
Source organism: Micromonospora sp. NPDC023814 (assembly GCF_040639595.1). Lineage (NCBI taxonomy): Bacteria > Bacillati > Actinomycetota > Actinomycetes > Micromonosporales > Micromonosporaceae > Micromonospora > Micromonospora sp. NPDC023814. Next base: position 50,340 of record NZ_JBFAAF010000040.1, on the reverse strand, counting down.
CCGCGGGCGAGGGCGTGCTGGTCAAGTTCCACTGGCTGTCGCAGCAGGGCGAGCACAACCTCACCCAGGCCGAGGCGGACGCCATCCAGGCCACCGACCTGGGCCACGCGTCCAAGGACCTCTACGAGGCGATCGAGCGTGGCGAGTACCCGAAGTGGGAACTCAACGTCCAGGTCATGAGTGACGACGAGCACCCGGAGCTGGACTTCGACCCGCTCGACGACACCAAGATCTGGCCGGAGGAGGACTTCCCCTACCTGCCGGTCGGCATGATGACGCTCAACCGCAACATCACCGACCACCACGACGAGAACGAGCAGATCGCCTTCGGCACCGGCGTGCTGGTCGACGGGATCGACTTCTCCGACGACAAGATGCTGGTCGGGCGCACGTTCTCCTACTCGGACACCCAGCGTTACCGGGTCGGGCCGAACTACCTCCAACTGCCGGTCAACCGGCCGCGGGAGGACGTGGTCGTCAGCACCAACCAGGGCGGCGGCCAGATGTCGTACGGGGTGGACAACCGGGGCGGCAACCCGCACATCAACTTCGAGCCGTCCTCGGTTGCCGGGCTCCGGGAGGCCGACGAGTCCTACCGGGAGTACCGCCCGTTCGTCTCCGGTCAGGTCATGAAGGCCCCGATCGAGCGGCAGAACAACTACTCCCAGGCGGGCCGCCGCTACCGCGAGATGGCCGACTGGGAGCGCGACGACCTGATCCTCAACCTGACCACCCTGCTGGCCCAGTGCGACAAGCACATCCAGGAGAAGATGGTCTGGCACTTCAGCCAGTGCGACGAGGACTACGGCCGTCGGGTCGCCGAGGGTCTCGGCATCTCCGTCAGCGCCTGATCCGCACACCCACCGAACGCCCCGCCGGCCCCGGCGGGGCGTTCGTCCGCTGTGGACGTCCGTCCGGTAGGCCCGACGCGACGGACGGTAGTGCATCGGGCGGGATTTACGTATCCTTCCCAAGGCGTCCGCCGGACGGGCCGGCACCGTGGGCCGCGACCGTCCGACCCGGACGCTGCCCGGCCGGCGCCGGCGCCCCCGCAGCCGCACCTTCCGGGCGAGGTCTGATTGAAATCCCGCGACTGGCCGATCCGCTCCAAGCTGACCGCGCTGGTCGTCGTCCCGGTGACCGCGCTGCTGGCGCTCTGGATCTTCGCCACGACGCTGACCTTCGGGCCGGCCCTCGACCTGCTCGCTGCCCGGACCCTCCTCTACGACCTCGGCCGCCCCGGCGAGACGGTGGTGGCCGAGCTGCAACGGGAGCGCCGGCTCTCGGTGGTGCACCTGGCCGGCGGGGACGTCGCGCCCGGGCTCGCCGAGCAGCGCCAGCGGACCGACCGCGCGGTCGCCGAGCTGCGCCGCCGGGTCGGCGGGGAGGAACTGCGCGACGCCGCCGGCGACCACCTCGACACCCGGCTCGACCGCCTCGTCACCGCGCTGGACGCGCTGCCCACCGGGCGGGGGTTCATCGACCGGCGCGAGGTCGACCGGGCCGGCGCGGTCGGGCTCTACAGCGGGATGATCTCCTCGGCCTTCCAGGCGTTCTCGGCCATGGCGAACCTGCCCGACCAGGACCTGAACCGTCAGGCGCTCGCCGTCACCGCGCTCGGCCGCAGCCGGGAGCTGCTCGGCCAGACCGACGCCCTGCTGGCCGGGGCGTTCACCGCCGGCCGGTTCGCCGAGGGCGAGCACACCCAGGCCGTGCAGACCATCGCCAACCAGCGGTTCCTCGCCGAGGCGGCGGTCGCGGACCTGCCCGATGCGGAGCGCGCCGCGTTCCAGCGGCTGACCGAGGGGGAGGTCTTCGGCCGGCTGCGGGCGATGCAGGACGCCCTGGTCGGCGCCCGGTCGTCGAGCCGGCCGGCGGTGGACCCGGCGCAGTGGCAGGCCAGCTACGAGGCCGTGCAGCAGGCGCTGCGGGAGTTCGAGCTGGCCCAGGCCGACGGGCTCGCCGACCGGTCGGTGCCGACGGCCGTCGGCATCCTCGTCCGGCTCGCCGCGGCCGGGGTGCTCGGCCTGGCCGCCGTCGTGGTCTCGGTCCTGGTGGCGCTGCGGGTCGGTCGTTCCCTCGCGCAGCGGCTCACCGGCGTACGCACGGCCGCGCTGGACATGGCCGAACGCCGGCTGCCCGACGTGGTGGCCCGCCTGCGCCGGGGCGAGCAGGTCGACGTCGCCCGGGAGGCGCCCGCGCTGGAGTACGGCGGCGACGAGATCGGCCAGGTGGCGCGGGCCTTCACCGAGGTGCAGCGGACGGCGGTCCGCTCGGCCGTCGAGGAGGTCACCCTGCGCCGGGGGCTCAACGAGGTCTTCCTCAACATCGCCCGCCGCAGCCAGGGGCTGGTGCACCGGCAGCTCGCCCTGCTCGACCGGATGGAGCGGCACACCGAGGACCCGGACGAGTTGGCCGAGCTGTTCCGCGTCGACCACCTCGCCACCCGGCTGCGGCGGCACGCGGAGGACCTGGTCATCCTGGCCGGCGCCGCCCCCGGGCGGGGCTGGCGCAACCCGGTCGCGATGGTCGACCTGATCCGGGGCGCCATCTCCGAGGTGGAGTCGTACGACCGCGTCGACATCGCCGCGGTGCAGCCCGGCGGCACGCTGGGGCGGGCCGTCGGCGACGTGATCCACCTGCTCGCCGAGCTGATCGAGAACGCCGCGGCGTTCTCCCCGCCGCACAGCCGGGTGGAGGTCTCCGGACAGCACGTGGCCAACGGCTACGCCGTCGAGGTCACCGACCGCGGCCTGGGCATGACCGCCGCCGCGCTGGAGGACGCGAACCGGCGGCTGGCCCGCTCCCCCGACTTCGAGCCCGCCGAGACGGCCCGGCTCGGCCACTTCGTGGTGGCCCGGCTCGCCGCCCGGCACGGGGTCCGGGTGCGGCTGCGCCCGTCCGACGGAGGCGGCTTGACCGCCGTCGTGCTCATCCCCGCCGACCTGGTCACCGACGAGCCGTCCCTGCTGCCCGAGGGCGTCGCCCCGCCGGAGCGCCAGTCCGGGGCGACGCCGGAGGACCGGCGGATGGCCCGGGCGAGCCGGCTGAGCACGCTGCCCCGGCCCCGTTCCGCCCGAGCCGCCGAACCCGGCGCGACGCCGCCTTCCGCAGCCCCGCCCGCCGCACCCCCGCCCGCCGCATCCCCGGCCTCCGCTGCCTCCGCCTCCGCCGCGCCGGACCAGCCCGGCCGCGCCGCCGGCCCGGCCCCGGCCACGTCCGGCGTCGGGGGCCCGGCCTCCGCCGGCCCGGACCGGGCCTCCTCCGCGTCCCGAGGCCCAGCCCTCGCCGGCCGGGTGCCCGGAGGCCCCGGCCCCGCCGAGAGCGCCGGGGAGATCGACGGGCTGCCGCGCCGGGTGCGGCGCCACGGGCCGGCCGTCCGGCAGCGGCGCTCGACGCCGGACGCTTCCCGGGGCGGTCCGGCGGTCGGGCGGCCCGCGGCGGCCCGGCACCCGGTCGTCGACGGCCCGACGCCCCGGCCACCGGTGATCGAGAGCCCGACCCCGCGCACTCCCGAGGAGGCGCGGCGCGCCATGTCCGCCCTGCAGGCAGGCACCGCCCGTGGCCGCGCCGCGGCCGGCGGCGCGACGGCTGACGCGGCAGCGGCCGCCGCCGCCCCGGCGGCCGGTGGCGACACACCGGAGGCCGCAGAGCCGACCCCGACCCCGACCCAAACCCCGACTCCGACCCCGACTCCGACCCCGACTCCGACTCCGACCCCGGCCGAGCCGCTGGCGGAACCGGACTCCGTGACCGCGACTGAGAGGGACGCCTGATGCTGCATCCGACGAGGCAGAGCGCCGATCTCGACTGGTTGCTCGACGACCTGGTGGAACGGGTGCCGCCCGCCCGCCAGGCGGTGGCGCTGTCGGCCGACGGGCTGCTGCTCGGCTCCTCCACCAACCTGGACCGCGCCGACGCCGAGCACCTGTGTGCGCTGGCGTCCGGCTTCTCGAGCCTGGCCCGGGGCACGAGCCGGCAGGTGGCCGGCGGGGCGGTTCGGCAGACCGTGGTGGAGATGGAATCGGCGTACCTCTTCGTCACCGCCGCCGGGCAGGGGGCCTGCCTGGCGGTGGTCAGCGACGCGGACGCGGACATCGGCCTGGTGGCGTACGAGATGGCGATGCTGGTCACCCGGGTGGGGGAGTACCTGAGCGCCCCGGCCCGGTCGGCGGCGGGGGCTGCCGATGCGGGCTGAGTCCCCCGGGCCGCAGCACGAGTGGCTCGACGACGACGCCGGACCCGTCGTGCGGCCGTACACCCTCACCGGCGGGCGGGTCCGGTCGTCCGCGGACGGCTTCGACCTGGTCGCGTACGTGCTGGCCGAGCCGGCCGCCGACCCGGCCGCCCACCCGGAGCTGCACCCCGAGCACCGGCGCCTGGTGTCGCTGGCCGCCCGGCCGGTGCCCGTCGCCGAGTTGGCGGCCGAGCTGGACCTCGCGGTGGGCGTGGTCCGCGTCCTGCTCGGCGACCTGCTGGCCCGGGGACTGGTCGCGGTGCACCAGCCGACGGCCGCCGCCTACCTGCCCGACGACGACATCCTCAAGGCGGTGGTCAGTGGACTCCGTGCGCTGTGACGAGGCCGGTTCCGCCCCCCGGATCCCGCTCGCGCTGAAGATCCTCATCGCCGGGGGCTTCGGCGCCGGCAAGACGACGCTGGTGAGCGCGCTCAGCGAGGTCCGGCCGTTGCAGACCGAGGAGATCCTGACCGGGGCCGGGGTCGACACCGACGACCTGTCCGGCGTCGAGGCGAAGTCGACCACGACGGTGGCGATGGACTTCGGCCGGATCACGATCAACGACGACCTCCAGGTCTACCTGTTCGGCACCCCGGGCCAGGACCGCTTCTGGTTCCTCTGGGACGAGTTGGCCTTCGGGGCGCTCGGCGCGGTGGTGCTCGCGGACACCCGTCGCCTGGCGGACTGCTTCCCGTCGATCGACTACTTCGAGCAGCGGGGCATCCCGTTCGTGGTGGGGGTGAACTGCTTCGACGGCGCCCGGCGGTTCAGCCTGGAGACCGTACGCCAGGCGCTGGACCTCGACCCCGACGTGCCGCTGGTGCTCTGCGACGCGCGGGACCGGCAGTCGGGCAAGGAGGTGCTGATCGCCCTCGTCGAGCACGTGGCCCGGCAACGCGGCGAGCCGGTGCCGGCGGCCTGAGCCCGCCGGCGCGGCCGGTCCCGTCGACCGGCCGCGATTAGGCGCGGCTTTCGGGGGCAAGGAGCCGGCACAGGGGGAAGCCTCTGGTTGGATCGACGGAGGAATCGGCGGAGGGCGGAACCGGTGACGGAGCAGGGCGCGGTCGTCCACATCGGCGGCTACACGGCACACGGCGGGGGCCGGGGCACCGGCATCGTCGCGGCGCGGCGGGACCCGGGCTCCGGGGAGCTGTCCCCGCTCGGCACCGTCGCGGTCACCCCGGCGCCCTCCTTCCTCGCCCGGCACCCGCGGCTGCCGGTGCTGTACGCGGTCAACGAGCTGCCCGACGGCGAGGTCAGCGCCTTCCGGGTGGCCGCCGACGGCGACCTCACCCCGCTCGGCACCCGGTCCACCGGGGGCGCGGAGCCCTGCCACCTGGCGGTCGTCCCGGACGGCGGCCACCTCGTCGTGGCCAACTACGGCGGCGGCAGCGTGGCGGTGTTCCCGCTCGGCCCCGACGGGGTGCCCGGCGAGCGCAGTGACCTGGTGCGGCACGAGGGGCACGGGCCGGACCCGGAGCGCCAGGCCGGCGCCCACACCCACATGGTCAACCCCGACCCGGGCCGGGGCCCGCTGCTCGCGGTCGACCTCGGCACCGACTCGATCTACCGCTACGACCTGGACGCCGCCTCCGGTCGACTGGTGCCCCGGGCGCCCCGGGTGCGGGCGGCCGCCGGCTCCGGCCCCCGGCACCTGGCCCGGCACCCGGACGGCCAGCGGTGCTGGGTGGCGGGGGAGCTGGACGCCTCGGTGACCGCGTACGAGCTGACCGCCGAGGGTGCGCTGCACCAGCGAGGCCGGGTCGACGCCAGCGACCGGGCCGGGCACGTCCAGCCGTCGGAGATCGCGGTCGGCCCGGACGGCCGCTTCCTCTACGTGGCCAACCGCGGGGTGGGCACGGTCGCGGTCTTCGCCCTGGCCGGTGAGCTGCCGGAGCTGGTCGCCGAGGTGGACACGGGCGGGGAATGGCCGCGGCACTTCGCCCGGGCGGGGGAGCACCTCTACGTGGCCGACGAGCGGGCCGACATGGTCCGGGTCTTCCGGGTGGACGCGGCCACCGGTGTCCCGGCCCCGGTCGGGGAGCCGGTGGCGGTGCCCAGCCCCACCTGCGTCCTGCCCTGACCAGGCCAGATCAACGCGGCGAGGCGAGACGGTTACTCATCGTCGACAATTTGGTGGTCAACTGTATATCCTGCGTAACTTTCGTCCGAACGGTTGTGGCAGCCACCGAGGCGGGTACGCAGTATGGTCAGCGTGTCAGCAGGCCGCCATCGCATGCGTTCCAACGTTCACGCAGCTACCGCCGCTGCTGCCGTCGGCGTGCTCGCCGTGACGGCCGGCGGCTGGTTCGGCTACCAGCAGCTGGCGCAACCGGACTGCTCCGGCAGGATCGAGCTGTCCGTCGCCGTCGCCGACGAACTCGCCCCCGCCGTCGACGCGGCGGCCACGCGGTGGGTCGAGGACGGGGCCGCAGTCGGCGGGACCTGCATCGCGGTGAAGGTCTCGGCCTCCGACCCGGTCGACGTGGCCGCGACGGTCGCCGCCAAGCACGGTGTCACGCTGGCCGGCGTCGGCCAGGCCAGTGGCACGGCGGTCAGCCCGGACGTCTGGGTGCCCGACTCCTCCACCTGGCTGCTGCGGCTCAAGACCGGCGGCGCCACCGCCTTCGACCCCGGCAACGGCGCGTCCATCGCCCGCAGCCCGGTGGTCGTGGCGATGCCGGTGCCGACCGCCTCGCGGCTGGGCTGGCCGCAGAAGAAGTTCAGCTGGACCCAGCTTCTCCAGCAGGTCCAGAGCGACAAGCCGCTGCGTACCGGCATCGTCGAGCCGACCCGCGACGCGGCGGGGCTGTCCGGCCTGCTCTCGCTGACCGCCGCCGCCAGCGCCACCGGCGGCCCGGACGCCGAGAAGGACAAGGTCGCCGCGCTGCGGGCGCTGGCCACCGACCGCTCGGCGCTGCGGCCGGACCTGCTCGCCCGGTTCCCCACCGCGTCGGACGCGACGACGATCGCCAGCAGTCTCGGCGCGGCGGCGCTGTCCGAAGAGGACGTGATCCAGTACAACAGCAAGAAGCCGCCGGTGCCGCTGGCCGCGCTCTACCTGGAGCCGGCGCCCGCGCCGCTGGACTACCCGTACGCGGTGCTGCCCGGCATTGAGCCGGCCAAGGCGTCGGCGGCGCGGGAACTCTACGAGGTGCTCACCACCGCCGACTTCCGCGACAGGCTGGCGGCCCAGGCGCTGCGGGCGCCGGACGGCAACTGGGGCGCGGGCTTCGACGCCCCGCAGGGCGCACCCAGCCCGGCGGGCGGCGCGTCGGCCCCGCCGGCGACCGGCGGCACCGCGGCGTCCGGCGGGCTCGACCCGCAGAACATGGACCGGGCGCTCTCCAGCTGGTCGATCGCCACCCAGTCCGGCCGGATGCTCGCCGTCATCGACGTCTCCGGCTCCATGAAGGAGAAGGTGGCCAACGCCGGCAACGCGACCCGGCAGCAGGTCACCGCAGAGGCGGCCCGGCGCGGGCTCAACCTCTTTGACGACTCCTGGTCCATCGGCCTCTGGACGTTCTCCACCGAGCTGGTCGGCTCCCGCGACCACCAGGAGTTGGTCGCCATCGGGCCGCTGTCGCGGCAGCGCGGCAAGCTGGAGCAGGCGCTCGGCTCGATCCGGTCCTCCAGCGGCAGCACCGGCCTCTACGACACGATGCTGGCGGCCTACCAGAAGGTGCAGGACAACTGGGAGCCGGGCCGGGTCAACTCGATCGTGTTGTTCACCGACGGTAAGAACGAGGACTCCGACGGCATCACCCAGCAGCAGCTGCTGGCCGAACTCAACAAGATCAAGGACCCGGAGCGGCCGGTGCAGGTCGTGATCATCGGTATCGGCGGCGACGTCAGCAAGGCCGAGCTGAAGTCGATCACCGACGTGACCGGCGGCGGCGCCTTCGTCACCGAGGACCCGACCAAGATCGGCGAAATCTTCCTCCGGGCGGTCGCGCTGCGCAAGGCCCCGGCCTGAGTGACGAAGCAGGGCGTGCAGGGCCCGTCGTACCGTCGGATCCGGTACCGCGGGCCCTTTCCCGCCACCGGGTCCGTCGGGAAAAGTGACGGCAATACGTCGGAAGCAATCGGCCACCACGGTTGTCGGGGCAGGATGTCGTAGTGCTCCGCGGCCGGCCCGCGACGGGCCGGTCGACGACCGGGGCCGTCGGCATGCGAAGTGGGGAGGGCCGGTGACCTCGGCTACGCTGTTGACCCCCGCCCGAGCGGCGTCGCCGGACCAGCCGTGGTCCGGGCAGGCGGCCCGCACCGACGAACGTGCCTACGTCCGCTCCCTGGTGGTGCTGGACACCACCATCCTGACCATTGCCGTGCTCATCGGGTACGTGGCCCGCTTCGGCGGCGACACCCCGGGCGGTTCGAAGGTCCCGTACGTCGTGGTGGCTCCCGGGCTCGTCCTCGCCTGGCTGATCTCGCTCCGGGTGCTGCGCTGCTACGACGACCGGGTCCTCGGGTACGGCGCGGACGAGTACCGGCGGGTCAGCGCCGCCAGCCTGCGCCTCGCCGGCGGCATCGCGATCGTCGGCTACATCGCCGACGTCGGCGTCTCCCGGGGCTTCCTGGGCATCTCGTTCGCGGTCGGCGCCGTCGGTCTGGAGGTGGCCCGGTTCGCCGCGCGCAAGCGGCTGCACCGGGCGCGGTCCCGGGGCGCGGGCTGGTCGCGCAAGGTGCTGGTGGTCGGCGACACCGCGCACGTGCTGGAGCTGGTGCACACCCTGCGGCGCGAGCCGTACGCGGGCTACCAGGTGGTCGGCGCGTGCATCCCCGACGCGCTGCTCGCCCCGGTCGCCCAGCGGCTGGGCGACGTGCCGGTGGTCGGCTCGTTCCGGGGCATCCCCGAGGCGGCCACCGCCATCGGCGCGGACACGGTCGCGGTGACCGCCTCCGGCGAGCTGACCGCCACCCGGCTGCGGCGGCTGGGCTGGCAACTGGAGGGCACCGGCGTCGACCTGGTGGTGGCGCCCGCGCTGACCGACGTCGCCGGCCCACGCATCCACACCCGGCCGGTCGCCGGCCTGCCGCTGATCCACGTCGAGGCGCCGGAGTTCCGCGGCGCCCGCAAGCTGGTCAAGGGCTTCGTCGACCGGGCGGCCTCCTCGCTGGCCCTGACGCTGCTGCTGCCGCTGCTGGCCGTCATCGCGCTGGCGATCAAGCTCGACAGCCGGGGGCCGGTGCTGTTCCGCCAGACCCGCGTCGGGCAGGGCGGCCGGGAGTTCGGCGTCTACAAGTTCCGCACCATGGTGGTGAACGCCGACGCCCTGCTGGCGGAGCTGGCCGCCCGCAACGAGACCGACGGCCTGATGTTCAAGATGCGCGACGACCCGCGGGTGACCCGGATCGGTCGGCTGCTGCGCAAGTGGTCGCTGGACGAGCTGCCGCAACTGGTCAACGTCCTGTTCGGGCAGATGAGCCTGGTCGGCCCCCGCCCGCCGCTGCCCTCCGAGGTGGCCCGCTACGACGGGGACGTGGCCCGCCGGCTGCTGGTCAAGCCCGGCATGACGGGGCTCTGGCAGGTCAGCGGCCGGTCCGACCTTAGCTGGGAGGACGGCATCCGGCTCGACCTGTACTACGTGGAGAACTGGTCGCTCGCGGCCGACCTGACGATCCTCTGGAAGACCTTCGGTGCCGTGGTCAACAGTCGCGGGGCGTACTGACCCGCCGGTGGGGACAGTCAGTCCTGCGGGCCGGTCCAGTCCAGGCACACCACGACCGCGTCGTCGACCAGGTCACCGGCGACGAACGCGCGGAGGTCGCCGATCAGCGAGCGCACCGCGTCCAGCGGCTCCATCGGCCCGGTCCGGCGCAGGAACCGGTCCAGCGCGGTCTCGCCGTACCGGACGTCCTGCCCGGTGGCGTCGACGACGCCGTCGCTGACCACGAAGAGCCGGTCTCCCCGGCACAGCTCGAACCGCTGCTCGTGGTAGTCGGTGGCCTCGAACATGCCGAGCGGGAACTGCGCCTCCAGCGGAAGTTGGTGGACCTCCCCGTCGCGCAGCAGCACGAGGCGGGGCGACCCGGCGTCGACCACGGTCAGCACCCCCGAGCGCAGGTCGAGGTCCATCAGCAGCGCCGCGAGGTGCTGGTCGCCGCGGTGCAGGTCGTAGATCGCCTGGTCGGCGAGGGCCGCCTGGTCGGCGAGGCCGAGCCCGGCCCGGCGGGCGTTGCGCAGCGCGTACGTGGCGAGCGAGGTGAGCATCGCGGCGGCCACCCCCTCGCCCGTGCCGTTGATGGTGGAGAGCCAGACCCGCTCCCCGTCGTCGGACCAGTCGAAGCTGTCGCCGCGCACCGCGTACGCCGGTTCGAGCTGCCCGGCGAGGCTGAACGAGGGCCGGATCCGGCTGCGGCCGGGCAGCATCTCCCACTGCATCTCGGCGGCGAGGGTGAGCCTCCTGCTGCGCCGCGCGGCCCGGTAGACGTCCGTGCCGGCGCTGACCGCGGCGATCTCGTGGGCCAGCGCGGTGGCGGTCTCCGCCAGCTCGTGGAGCGTCCCCGGGTCGCCGGGGGCCGGCGCCACCCGCAGCACCCCCCGGCGCTCCCCGCGCATCGACACCGGCAGGTACGCGGTGTCGTCGGCGACGATCGGGGTCTGGTGGTCGAAGCAGCGCCAGGCGGGGTGCCCCGGGCCGGTGACCGGCTCCCCGTCACCGAGCGGCAGCAGCGCCGACAGCCGGTAGTCGACCTGGAGGAGTTGCACCCGGGTGATCCCGTAGGCCCCGGCCAGGGTGTCGGCGACCCGGTCCAGCAGGAGATCGGCGGGCGCCTCGTTGAGGGCGCGCCGTACCCGGTTGACCGGTTCGCTCATCCTTCGCTCCTTGGTCGCGAGCCCGCACCAGCGGTTTCGGAGTAGTCTCGGGCGCACCATGGCGGAAGTGCACGGTCCCCAGGGGCCCCAGACGAGTATGGCTGCCGAGCTCGACGCGGTGGCCGATGCCCTGCTGACGGTCTGGGAGGCCGCGCGGGAGCGCACGACCAGCCGTGTCTCCGGCGCCCAGCTGCGCGCGGTCATGCTGGTCGAGCAGCACGACGGGATCAACCTCCGCCGCCTGGCCACCGGGCTCGACATGCTGCTCTCCTCCGCCAGCCGGCTCTGTGACCGGCTGGTCGCCGCCGGCATGCTGGAACGCGAGCCGGGCCGCCTCGACCGGCGGGAGATCTCGCTGCACCTCACCCCGGAGGCCCACCGGCTCCTCGCCGAGCTGCGCGACGATCGGCGCCAGCAGCTCGCGGCGATCCTCGGCGACATGACCCCCGAGGGGCGGCAGGCCCTGCTGCGGGGCATGCGGGAGTTCGACGAGGCGGCGCGTCGCCGCCACGCGTCCGTCCAGTCCGTCGAGCCGGCCGGCCCCTGGTCGGACGCGGGCGGCCCGGCGGAGCCTCCGGTCGGCCTACCGAAGCGGGAGTGGCCCGGCGACGAGTCGAGGGTGGCCAGGACGGCCTGACCCGCCGGCGCACGCCCGGACCGTCCGCACCGGGTGCCCGGCGGGCGGGGCGGCTGTCACGCGTCGGGCGCCGCGGCCACCGCGAGCATCGCGATGTCGTCCTGGCTCTGCCCGTCCACCCACTCCTCGACCAGGCGCAGGAGCCGGTCGACGAGCGCGGCGGGGGCAGCCCGGCCGCCGAGGCCAGCGCCCCGCGCAGCCGCTGTTCGCCGAACACCTCGCCGCCCCGGGGCCGCTGGTCGGGCACTCTCCGGGTGGGATCGTTGCCCCGGGGCAAGCGTACCGAGGCGGCTGCCCGACGCCCATCGGAGGAAGCCGGGCTCAGGGCTGCCGGGTCAGCCAGCCGGCGGGTCGGGCGAGGATCCGGCGGACCACCGAACCGGCCCCGCCGACGGCCGCCGCCGCGCCGCCCAGCGCCGCGGGGCGGACGGTGACCGGCGACCAGGCCGCGGTGAGCACCCGGCGGGAGACCTCGGCGAGCACCGGCGGGCGGAGCCAGGGCGCCAGCGGGGCGTATCCGCCGCCGAGCACCACGGTGTCCAGGTCCAGCAGGTTGACCACCCCGGCCACCGCGACCCCGAGCGCGGTACCGGCGTCGGCCAGGGCGTGCAGCGCCGCCGGGTCGCCCGCCCCGGCCAGCTCCGCGAGCCGGGTCGTCGCGGTGTCCGCCGGGAGGTCCGCGCCGGCCAGGCCGGCCGCCGCGAGGATGACCTCCTGACCGGCGTACGTCTCCAGGCAGCCCCGAGCCCCGCACCGGCACGGCCGGCCGTCGGGGCGGACCGGGACGTGGCCGATCTCGCCGCTCCAGCCCCGGGCGCCCCGGAACAGGGAGCCGTCCAGGACGATCCCGGCGCCGATGCCGACCTCGCCGGAGACGTGCAGGAAGCTGGCCGGGCCGGCCGGTCCGGCGTGCAGCTCGCCCAGCGCGGCGAGGTTGGCCTCGTTGTCGACCACCAGCGGTGGCACGCCGTCCACGTGCGCGGTCAGCGGCGGATGCCCGGCGAGGAGGGCGGGAACGGGCACGTCGCGCCAGCCCAGGTTCGGCGCGAGGCGGACCAGCCCGGCGTCGTCGACCAGGCCGGGCACCGCGAGGGCCGCGCCGGCCAGGGTGAGCCCCTCGCGGGCCGCCTCGGCGCGGGCGTGGGCGGCCAGGTCGGCCAGCCGGGCGACGGCCTCGGCGGGGGAGACCGGCCGGAGGTCGGCGCGGAGCACCGTGTGGTGGCGGACCCGGCCGGCGAGGTCGACCACGCAGGCGGCCAGGTAGTCGACGTTGACCTCCAGGCCAAGCCCGGCCGGGCCGTCGGCGGCGAGCACCAGGCTTCGGGACGGCCGCCCCGCGCCGGTCCGCGGCGTCGGCTCCGCCTCGCGCACCAGCCGGCCGGCGAGCAGGTCCTCCACCACGGCCGAGACGGTGGCCCGGGTCAGGCCGGTCCGGGCGGCCAGCTCGGCCCGGGACGGCGGGCGGTCGGCGGCGGCGATCCGGCCGAGCACCACGGCGAGGTTCCACTCGCGCAGGCTGCCCTGCCGGACCGGCCCGGGCGGGGCGTCGGGACGGGTCACCCCTTGACGCTGCCACAGGCCGACCAAATAATTCAACCGCTGAACAAATAGCGGACGACACCCCCGGAGGTCTGCCATGGCGCCCCGTCCCACCCCCGCCGACAAGTTCTCCTTCGGCCTCTGGACGGTGGGCTGGCAGGCCCGCGACCCGTTCGGCGACGCCACCCGGCCGGAGCTGGACCCGGTCGAGGCGGTGCACCGGCTCGCCGGGCTCGGGGCGTACGGGATCACCTTCCACGACGACGACCTGGTGCCCTTCGGGGCGGACGCCGCCACCCGCGACCGGCACGTCGCCCGGTTCCGCAAGGCGCTCGACGAGACCGGCCTGGTGGTGCCCATGGTGACCACCAACCTGTTCACCCACCCGGTGTTCAAGGACGGCGGATTCACCAGCAACGACCGCGACGTCCGGCGCTACGCGCTGCGCAAGGTGCTGCGCAACGTCGACCTCGCCGCCGACCTCGGCGCCCGCACCTTCGTGATGTGGGGCGGCCGGGAGGGCGCCGAGTACGACCTCGCCAAGGACGTCCGGGCCGCCCTGGACCGCTACCGGGAGGCCGTCGACCTGCTCTGCCAGTACGTCGTCGACCGCGGCTACGACCTGCGCTTCGCCCTGGAGCCCAAGCCGAACGAGCCGCGCGGCGACATCCTCCTGCCCACCGTCGGGCACGCCCTCGCCTTCATCTCCACCCTGGCCCACCCCGAGCTGGTCGGGCTCAACCCCGAGGTCGGGCACGAGCAGATGGCCGGCCTGAACTTCGTCCACGGCATCGCCCAGGCGCTCTGGCAGGGCAAGCTGTTCCACATCGACCTCAACGGCCAGCGCGGCGTCAAGTACGACCAGGACCTGGTCTTCGGCCACGGCGACCTGCTCAACGCGTTCGCCCTGGTCGACCTGCTGGAGCACGGCGGCCCCGGCGGCGCGCCCGCCTACGACGGCCCCCGGCACTTCGACTACAAGCCCTCGCGCACCGAGGACACGACCGGCGTCTGGGCGTCGGCGGAGGCGAACATGCGGACGTACCTCCTGCTCAAGGAGCGGGCGGCGGCCTTCCGGGCCGACCCGGAGGTGGCCGAGGCGCTGGCGGCCAGCCGGGTCGCCGACCTCGGCACGCCGACGCTGGCACCGGGAGAGGGCCACGCCGACCTGCTCGCCGACCGTTCCGCGTTCGAGGAGTTCGACGTCGACGGGGCCGCCGCGCGGGGCTTCGGCTTCGTCCGGCTCAACCAGCTCGCCGTCGAGCACCTGCTCGGCGCGCGCTGAGGGCCGCCGGAGATGCCGCTCGTCGCCGGGGTCGACTCCTCGACCCAGTCCTGCAAGGTCGTCGTCCGGGACGCGGAGACCGGCGCCCTGCTCCGGCAGGGCCGGGCACCGCACCCGGACGGCACCGAGGTCGACCCGTCGGCGTGGTGGTCCGCGCTGGCCGCGGCGGTCGACGCCGCCGGCGGGCTGGCCGACGTCGCGGCGGTCTCCGTCGCCGGCCAGCAGCACGGCATGGTCTGCCTCGACGAGGCGGGCGCCGTCGTCCGGCCCGCGCTGTTGTGGAACGACACCCGCTCCGCCGGGGCCGCCGCCGAACTGGTCGAGGAGGCCGGCGGCGGGGCGGCCGGCCGCCGGTTCTGGGCGGACGCGATCGGCAGCGTGCCGGTGGCCAGCTTCACCGCCACCAAGCTGCGCTGGCTGGCCCGGCACGAGCCGGAGCACGCGGCCCGGGTGGCGGCCGTCTGCCTGCCGCACGACTGGCTGACCTGGCGGCTGGCCGGCGCGCCCGGCCTGGCGGCGCTGCGCACCGACCGGGGCGACGCCAGCGGCACCGGCTACTGGTCCCCGGCCACCGGCGACTATCGGCTCGACCTGCTGGAGCGCGCCTTCGGCCGGCGCCCGCACGTGCCGGCCGTGCTCGGCCCGGCGGAACCGGCCGGCGCGCTGCGCCCCGACGCCTTCCGGGCCGGCCCGGGACTGCCCGACGGGGCCGTGCTCGGCCCCGGCACCGGAGACAACGCCGCCGCCGCGCTCGGGGTCGGCGCGGGGCCGGGCGACGTGGTGCTCTCCGTCGGCACCTCCGGCACCGTGTTCAGCGTCGCCGACACCCCCGCCGCCGACCCGACCGGCACGGTCGCCGGTTTCGCCGACGCCACCGGCCGCTTCCTGCCGCTGGTCTGCACGCTCAACGCCGCCCGCGTGCTCGACGCCGCCGCGGCCCTGCTCCGGGTCGACCTGGACGAGTTGGCCGCGCTGGCGCTCGCCGCCCCCGCCGGCGCGGACGGCCTGGTCGTGGTGCCCTACCTCGAGGGCGAGCGGACCCCCGATCGGCCGCTGGCGACCGGCGCGGTGCACGGGCTGACCCTGCGCACCTCGACCCCGGCCCACCTGGCCCGGGCCGCCGTCGAGGGCCTGCTCTGCGCTCTCGCCGACGGCCTCGACGCGCTCACCGCCCAGGGCGCCACGGTCCGCCGGGTGATCCTCGTCGGCGGGGGAGCCCGCTCGGTGGCGGTGCGCCGGATCGCGCCCGAGGTCCTCGGGGTGCCGGTGGTCGTCCCGCCACCGGGGGAGTACGTCGCCGACGGCGCCGCCCGCCAGGCCGCCTGGGTCGCCCTGGGCGGCGCGGCGCCCCCCACCTGGTCGGTCCGGGACACCGAGGAGTACGCGGCCGCGCCCGTTCCCGCCGTCCGCGAGCGGTACGCCGCCGCCCGCGACCGCTTCCTCGACCGGCTCGACCGCGCCCCGGCCGGCGAAAGGTAAACGACTGTACGGGCGCGCCCCGGCTCGCGATCATCGACGAATGCGAACCACCCCCCAAGCGGACGAGGCGCCGGTGACCGTCGGGACAGGCATCCCCTCGATGCTCCAGTACGACGACGCGGACACCCCCTGCGACGTCATCGACGCGCTGGTCCTGGCGGACTTCGTCACCGGCCGGCACCCGTGGTCGCACACGGTCCGGCTCTCCCGGGTGCGCCCCGACGCGCCCCTGACCGCCCCCGACGGGCGACTGTTGCGTACGGCGGTGGAGAACCGGCAGCGGTCCCGCCTGCTGGCCGGCGACGGCTGGACGGCCCGGGTGGTCACCTGGAAGGGGCGGGGCGCCGAGGTGACCGTCACGGCGGTGACCGAGGAGGTCGGCCGGGCGGCCCTCGACCGGATCGTCGACGGGGCCGCCGAACCGGAGGACCCGGGTGCCGGCCGGATCGGCTTCTGGCACCAGAACCCCCGCCGGGGCAGCCAGCGGGACGTGCGGTCGATCGCCGCGCCGGAGTGGGCGCAGATCCGGCCGAACTACGCCGCCGGGGCGCGCACCGCGCTCGACGCGCTGATGGCGACCACCCCGCAGCAGCTCGCCGGCCGGTTGGTGCTCCTGCACGGGGCGCCCGGGACGGGGAAGACCACCGCGCTGCGCGCCCTCGCCCGAGCGTGGCGCGAGTGGTGCCAGGTCGACGCCGTGCTGGACCCGGACGTGCTCTTCGCGGACCCGGCGTACCTGTCGGAGGTGGCGGTCGGGGACGAGGACGGCGAGCCGGGCACGGGTCGCCGGTGGCGGCTGCTCATCCTGGAGGACTGCGACGAGCTGATCCGGGGCGAGGCGAAGCAGGCCGCCGGCCAGGCGCTGTCCCGGCTGCTCAACCTGACCGACGGGCTGCTCGGGCAGGGGCGCGACGTGCTCGTCGCCATCACCACGAACGAGGACCTGTCCCGGCTGCACCCGGCCGTGGTCCGGCCGGGGCGCTGCCTGGCCCGGATCGAGGTGGGCCCGCTGTCGTACGAGGAGGCCACGGGTTGGCTGGGCACGTCGGCGGGGGTGCCGCCCCAGGGGGCCACCCTCGCCGAGCTGTACGCGCTGCGTGCGGGCACGCCGGCCACGCCCGCGGCCCCGCCCGCGATCGGCGGCTACCTCTGAGCCGCCCGACCCGCCCGCGCGCCGTCACCCGGTCGTGACCTGACCCTGGTTGGCTGCCGCTCATGACCTTGATGAGCGGCGGGGCGGCGCGGGCCTGGGGCGGCTCGGCCGCGCACCGGTTCTACAGCGTCGTGGTCTTCGTGCTGCTCGCCTCGCTGGACAACGTGGCGATCGGCCTGGTGCCCCCGCTGTACGGGCCGATCGCCGACGCCTTCGACGTGCCACGGCGGCTGCTCGGCCTGGTCACCGCCGTGAGCTTCCTGGCCAGCGCGGTGGCGGCGGTGGGCTGGGCGTACGTCGGCGACCGCGCGAACCGCAAGCCGCTGCTGATGGTCGGCACCCTGATCTGGGCGCTGGGCACCGGCGGCAGCGCGGTCGCGGCGAACTACCCCGCGTTCCTGGCCGCGCAACTGCTGGCGGCGGTCGGGCTGGGCGCCGTCGGGTCGGTCGGGTTCTCGGTCGTCACCGACCTGATCTCACCCCGCCGGCGGGGGCTGGTGATGAGCTTCTGGGGGCTGTCCCAGGGGGTCGGCACGCTGGCCGGCACGCTGGTCGGCGGGCTGCTCGGGGCGGCCGACTGGCGGCGGCCGTTCCTGGCGCTGACCGTGGTCGGCCTGCTGGCGACCGCCGCCTACCTGTTCACCTACGACATCCGCCGGGGCCAGAGCGAACCGGAGTTGGCCGACGCGCTCGCCACCGGCGCCGAGTACGACTACCGGATCAGCCGGGCGGACCTGCCGAGGATCCTCGGCCGGCGGACGAACCGGTGGCTGATCATGCAGGGCCTCACCGCGCAGGCGGCCTTCGGGTCGCTGGTCTGGCTGCCCGTGCTCTTCGCCGAGCGGGCCGAGGACCAGGGCTACTCCGCCGCCACCGCCGTGGTGGTGGGCAGCGTCTTCGCCACCCTGTTCCAGCTCGGCGGGGTGCTCTCCATCGTCGGCGGGCTGGTCGGCGACGCCCTGCAACGCCGTACGCCGAGGGGGCGGGCGCTGGTCGCGGCGGTCGGCATCCTCGCGGCGCTGCCGTTCTACCTGGTGCTCTTCTTCGTGCCGATCCGCATCGACGTGCCCGACGGCGCCGGCGCGGGGACGGTGGTCCGGGCGGTGCTGGCCAGCGTGGTCACCGAGCCGACGGTCGGGCTGAGCCTGCTCACCGCCGTGGTGGCGCTGGCGCTGACCTCCGCGAACTCGCCGAACTGGTTCGCCCTGATCGCCGACGTCAACCCGCCCGAGCACCGGGGCACCGTCTACAGCCTCGGCAACCTGGTGAACGGCGTCGGTCGGGCGGCCGGCAACGGGCTGGTCGGGGTCGCCTTCCACGGGCTGCGGGCGGCCTTCCCGCCGCCGCTGAACTACGCCGTCGGGCTGGCCGCCTTCCAGCTCTTCTTCATCCCGACCGGGATCATGTACTGGCTGGCGTCGCGGACCTCGCCGACGGACATCGCCGACGTCCACGACCTCCTGCACACCCGCGCCGAGCAGCTGTAAGGAAGGGCCCCTTGTTAACGCTATGCGTTAACAAGGGGCCCTTCCTTACAGCTCAGGCCGGCCGGACCCAGACCGTCACGTCGGTGGGCACGGCGTTGTCGGTGTCGAGCGGGGCGCTGGCGTGCACCAGTTCGGTGCCGGCCGGCAGCGGCACGGCGGCGTCGCCGAAGTTGGTCAGCACGGTCAGCCCGCCGTTGCGGAAGGAGAGCACCTCGTCGCCGCTGGCGAGCCACTCCAGCGTGCCCGCGCCGAGGTCGTGCTCGCGGCGCAGCCGCAGCGCCGTCCGGTACAGCTCGTACGTCGAGCCGGGCACGCCCCGCTGCCGGTCCAGGGCGTGCTCCGCCCAGACCGGTGGCTGCGGCAGCCAGCTCGCGTCGGTCGGCCCGAAGCCGTACGACGGGGCGTCGGCCTCCCACGGGATCGGCACCCGGCAACCGTCCCGGCCCCGCTCGGTGTGCGCGCTGCGTACCCAGGTCGGGTCCTGCCGCGCCTCGTCGGGCATCGTGGTGTGCTCCGGCAGGCCCAGCTCCTCGCCCTGGTAGAGGTAGGCCGAGCCGGGCAGGGCGAGCATCAGCAGGGTGGCCGCCCGGGCCCGGCGCAGGCCGAGCGCGGCGTCCGGCTGCGGGTCGCCGATGCCGATGCCGTTGGGCCGCTTGCCGCCGACGGGCAACCCGAGCCGGGAGGCGTGCCGGACCACGTCGTGGTTGGACAGCACCCAGGTGGTCGGGGCGCCGACCGCGTCGGTGGCCTCCAGCGAGCGGGTGATCACCGCGTACTGGGCGGGCGCGGTCCACGAGGCGAGCAGGTACTCGAAGTTGAACGCCTGGTGCATCTCGTCGGGGCGCACGTACCGGGCCAGCCGCTCGGCCGGCTCGACCCACGCCTCGGCGACCAGGATCCGCTCGCCCGGGTAGCCGTCCAGCAGCCGGCGCCACTCCCGGTAGATGTCGTGCACGCCGTCCTGGTCCCACATCGGCGGGCGCGGCTTGTCGACCTCCCGCCCGGAGAGGATCTCCTGCGGCTCCTGCCAGTCGGCCAGGTCGGCCTGCTTGATCAGGCCGTGCGCCACGTCGACCCGGAAACCGTCCACGCCCCGGTCCAGCCAGAACCGCAGCACGTCCAGGAACTCCGCCCGCACCTCGGGGTTGTCCCAGTTGAGGTCGGGCTGCCCGGTGTCGAACAGGTGCAGGTACCACTGGCCGGGTCGGCCGTCGGGGTCGGTGACCCGGGTCCAGGCCGGCCCGCCGAAGACGCTCTGCCAGTCGTTCGGCGGCCGGTCGCCGTCCGGTCCCAGGCCGTCCCGGAACACGTACCGGTCGCGCTCCGGGCTGCCGGGGGCGGCGGCGAGCGCCGCGGTGAACCAGCGGTGCGCCGACGACGTGTGGTTGGGCACCAGGTCGACGATCACCCGCAGCCCGCGCGAGTGCGCCTCGGCGATCAGCCGGTCCGCGTCGGCGAGGCCGCCGAAGAGCGGGTCGACGTCGCGGTAGTCGGCCACGTCGTAGCCGGCGTCGGCCTGCGGCGACGGATAGAACGGCGACAGCCAGACCGCGTCGACGCCCAGCTCGACGAGGTGGTCGAGGCGGGCGGTGATGCCGGGCAGGTCACCGATCCCGTCGCCGTCCGAGTCGGCGAAGGAGCGCGGATAGACCTGGTAGATGACGGCCCGCGTCCACCAACCGGTGGCCGCGTCGGCGGGCGTGTCCTGGTGTGTCGGGTTGCTGTTCAGGGCCTTCTCCCGTGTGTCGAGCCGTACGGTCGGGTGCGTGGTGCCGGGGGATCGGCGGTCCCCGTCAGTGTGCCCGGGGCGGCGCGGTCGATTCCCGCACGATCAGTCGAGTGGGCAGGATCACGGGCGTCTCCGGCGGGTCACCGGCTGCCCGGCGGGCCGGGGTGGAGCCCGCGCCCGCGTCGGGGTCGGGCGGCTCCGGTCGCCGGCCGACGAGCGGGTCGACCAGCATCCGGGCGGCCAGCCGGCCCTGTTCCGCCGCGGGCTGGGCGATCGTGCTCAGCCCGACGACGCGGGCCAGGTCGTGGTCGTCGACGCCGATGACGCTGACGTCCTGCGGCACCCGCAGGCCGGCGTCCCGCAGTGCCGTCATCGCCCCCATCGCCATCTCGTCGCAGGCCGCGAAGATCGCCGTCGGCGGCTCGCCGCGGCGGAGCAGTTCCTTGGTGGCGCGCGTGCCGCCGTCGATGGTGAACTGCGACTCCACGTCCAGGCCCGGGTCCGGGGCGAGGCCGGCGTCGCGCAGCGCGTCCCGGTAGCCCCGCCGCCGGTCGAGGTGGGTGGTGAAGGCCAGCTCGTCCTCCGGGTCGCCGGAGATGTGCGCGATCCGGTGGTGGCCCAGGTCGAGCAGGTGCCGGGTGGCGGTCCGCGCGGCGTCCACGTCGTCGATGCGTACGCAGGGCCAGCCCGGCACGACGGAGCCGGAGCTGACGGTCACCCCGGGCAGCTCCAGCTTCGTCAGGGCGATCAGGTCGGCGGGGCGCAGCGGCGTGGCGACCAGCATGATCGCGTCCACCCGCTTGTGCAGGTTGGCGGCGCGCAGCACCCGCTGGCGGGTCTGCTCCCGCCCGCCGAGGTTGTGCAGCAGCAGGTCGTAGCCCGACTCGTGGAGGAACTCCTCGACGGCCTCCACGACGGTGGCGAAGAACCACCGGGTGATCCGCGGGACCACGACCGCGATGGCGCCGGTGCGCCCGCCGGCCAGCCGGGAGGCGCTCGGCGAGACGGCGTACTCCAGTTGCTCGGCCGCCGCGAGCACGCGCCGCCGGGTCGCGGCCGAGACCGCCGGGAGCCCGCGCAGCGCCCGGGAGACGGTGGCCGTGGAGACCCCGGCCAGGCGTGCGACATCATCGATCTTCGTCACGGTACCCCCGCTTCGCGCCGGCTCCGCCGCCGCCGGTGTCCCGGCGGCGGCGGAGCGGCGTCAGCCCTTGACGCTGCCGGCGAGCAGGCCCCGCACGAAGTAGCGCTGGAGGGACAGGAAGACGATCAGCGGTACGACGATCGAGATGAACGCGCCGGCGGTGAGCCGCTGCCACTCGTTGCCCCGGGTGCCGGCCATCTCGGCCAGCCGGACGGTGAGCGGAGCGGTCTCGTTGCCGCCACCGGCGAAGATCAGCGCGACGAGCAGGTCGTTCCAGACCCAGAGGAACTGGAAGATGCCGAACGCGGCCAGCGCCGGGGTGATCAGCGGCAGGACGATGGTACGGAAGATCTTCGGGTGGGTGGCCCCGTCGACCCGGGCGGCCTCCATCAGGTCCCCCGGGAGCTGCGAGATGAAGTTGTGCAGCAGGAAGACCGCGAACGGCAGCGCGAAACAGGTGTGCGCGAACCACACCTGCGCGAACTTCTGTTCGTCGACCAGGTCCCAGGCGGGCAGCACGGTGACCCCGCCGACGGTGACCCCGGTGGAGAAGAACTTCAGCAGCGGCACCAGCGCCATCTGCAGCGGCACGATCTGCAGCGCGAAGATCGCGATGTACACCCAGTCCCGCCCCCGGAAGTTGATCCAGGCCAGCGCGTACGCGGCCAGGGCCGCGAAGGCGAGCGGGAAGAGCACCGACGGGACGGTGATCGCCAGCGAGTTGATGAAGTAGCTGGCGAGCTGCCCGGACGACGAGGAACGCCCGAACAACACCTCCTGGTAGTTCTCGAAGGTGAACTGCGGGTCGGTGAAGAAGGTCCACCACCCGCTGCTCTTGATCTGGTCCTCCGGCCGGAACGACGAGATGAACAGGCCGAAGGTCGGGATGGTCCAGAGCACCGCGATGACGATCGACACGAGGGTGGCGGTGCGGCTGTTCAGCCGCTTGCGCACCCGCGCGGCGGCGGTGGACGTGTGGCCGTCGGTCTTCTGGGTCCCGGCGGCGACGGTGGGCGTTGCGGTGGTCATCTCAGCCCTTCCGCTGCTGTCGGAGGTTGCGGATCTGGTAGATCACGATCGGCACCACCAGGACGAACAGGAAGACCGCCAGCGCCGAGCCCTGCCCGTTCTGGCCGTACCGGAACGCCTGGTTGTACATCTCGTTGGCGATCACGCTGGTGTCGTAGTTGCCGTTGGTGGCCGTCCGGACGATGTCGAAGACCTTGAGCGTGGCGATCGACAGCGTCACCACGACCACGATCAGCGCCGGCCGGATGCTCGGCATGGTGATCTGCCAGAACATCTGCCACGGGGTGACCCCGTCGAGGCGGGCCGCCTCCACGATGTCGGCGGGGATGGCCTTGATGGCGGCGGAGAGCACCACCATGGCGAACCCGGCCTGGATCCACACCATGATCACGATCAGCAGCAGCGTGTTCAGCGGCGACTCCAGCAGCCACTGCTTCGGTTCGCCGCCGAGGCTCACCACGATCTGGTTGAGCAGACCGATCTGCTCCTGCCCGTCGCCGCGGTAGGCGTACACGAACTTCCAGATGATGCTGGCGCCGACGAAGGAGATCGCCATCGGCAGGAAGATCAGTGACTTGGCGACCGCCTCGAACCGGGCCTTGTCCACCATGACCGCGTAGATCAGGCCGAACGCGGTGGCGACCAGCGGGACGAGCAGCACCCAGATCAGGGTGTTCAGCAGCACCCGGACGATCGAGTCCTCCGAGAACATCCAGCCGTAGTTGCGCAGCCCCACCCAGTCGTTGCTGCCCGCGTCCATGAAGGACAGCATCGTGGTGCGGATGGCCGGGACCACCAGCCCGACGGTCAGCAGCAGCAGCGTCGGCAGCAGGAAGAAGAGCGCGAACACGCCCTCGCGCGGCTTGCGCCGGCGGGGGAGCGGGGCGCCGCTCGTGGAGGCGGCGACGAGCTGCGCCTCCCGGCGGCGGGCGAACCAGGCCGGCACCACGTCGAGGAGCAGGAGCAGACCGCCCACCACCGCGACGAAAGCGATCAGCCCGTACATCAGCATGAGGAACTTCGGCTGTTCCTCCGCGAAGTCGAACTCCATCGACCCTCCCAGGTCTGGATCTGCCGGTGGGCCGGCCCGCGCCCGCGGACCGGCCCACCGTTCAGATCACTTCCAGCTGCTCTCGATGCCGTTCAGCACCGTCGCGGTGTCCTTGCCGTTGATCCAGTCGACCATGCCCTTCCAGAACGTCCCCGCGCCGACCGTGGCCGGCATCAGGTCGGAGCCGTCGAAGCGGAAGACCGAGCTCTTGTCCTGGAGGATCTGGACGGAGAGCTTGTCGATCGGGTTGGCGACGTTGGCCAGGTCGAGCTTGTTGTTCGCCGACACCCAGTCACCGATCTTGGCGCGGCTGTTGGCGTACTCGCCGGAGGCGAGGTAGGTCTGCACCGCCTGGACCTCGGGGCGGTCGGTGAAGGCCGAGACGAACTCGCCGCCGCCCAGCACCGGCTTGCCCTTGGCGGGGTCGATCGCCGGGAAGTAGAAGGCGAAGACGTCGCCGTCCTCGGCCACCTTGGTGCCCTTCGGCCACTGGTTCGCGTAGAAGGACGCCTGCCGGTGCAGCGCGCACTTGCCGGTGGTGATCGGGAGGCCGGCCTCGCCGAAGGCGGTGGTGGCGATGCTCTTCACGCCGCCGTACCCGCCGTTCATGTACTTCTCGTTCTTGAGGATGGTGCCGGCCTTGTCGACGGCCTCGGCGACCTTCGGGTCGTTGAACGGGATGCCGTGGGTGGTCCACTGGTCGTAGACCTCGGGGGTCTGCGTCCGCAGCATCACGTCCTCGATCCAGTCCGTGGCCGGCCAGCCGGTGGCGTCACCGGACTCGATGCCGGCGCACCACGGCTTGGTGCCGGTGGCGGCGATCTTGTCGCTCAGGGCGATCAGGTCGTCCCAGGTGGTCGGGACGGTCCAGCCCTTCTCCTTGAAGGTCTTCGGCGAGTACCACACGAACGACTTCACGTTCGAGCCGAGCGGGGCGCCGTAGAACTGGCCGTTGACGGTGCTGTACTTCAGCCAGTCGGCCGGGTAGTTCTCCTCGGCCATCTTCTTGGTGTCGGCGCCGACCGGCTTGAGCTTGCCCGAGTCCGCGAAGCGCTTGAGCAGGCCGGGCTGGGGGATGAACGCCAGGTCGGGAGCGTTGCCGCCGTCGACCCGGACACCCAGCTGGGCCTCGAACTCGGCGCTGCCCTCGTGGTCGATCTTGATGCCGGTGCAGTCCTCGAACTGCTTCCAGGACTCGGCCAGGCGGTCGGCCTCGATGTCCCGGATCGACGAGTAGATCGTCACCTTCTTGCCGTCGTGGCCCTTGTACTTGTCGTATGCGGCGCACTCCGCGGAACCCGCGGCGTCACTCTTCTTGTCGTTGCCGGTGCCGCAGGCGGTGACGCTCAGCGCCAGCCCCAGTACGCCGGCGATCGCGAGAGCCTGGCGTGATCTGGCAAACGCCATGCCGTTCTCCTTCCTTGCCGGCGCGTGGGGGAATCGAACGCGCGCCGGTCCGATTGGCATCAACACATGTAAGCGCTTGCATCCAGCCCGGTCCACCCCTACCCGGACACGACCGAGTAACAATCCGGAAACCCTGACGTCGCCTCATGGGCGCGCTCCCATGACATGCGTCCGCATCTTTTCAGGAGTGGCGATTTCTGTCACGCTGGAGGTAGGAATAGAAGAATTTCAACATTGGAGGTTCTGGATGCGTAAGCGATGGCTCAGCCTGCTCGCGACCGGTCTGTTGGCCGTGGGCGCGCTGCTCCCGGCGGCCCCGGCGATGGCAGCGCCGACGTTCAAGGTGCCGTTCCCCTGCGGGCAGTCCTGGTCCGGCCAGACGCGGACCGGCCACAGCCCGGCGTACGCGATCGACTTCAACCGCACCGACGACCTCGGCGACCCGGTGGTGGCCAGCGCGCCGGGCACCGTCGACCGGGTCACGGACCTCGGCGGGACCAGCTACGGCAAGTACGTCCGGATCGACCACGGCGGCGGCTACAGCACCTACTACGCCCACCTCAACGGCTTCAACGTCTCCGTCGGGCAGACCGTCGGCTACGGGAAGGTGATCGGCTGGGTCGGCAGCACCGGCGGCTCCACCGGCCCGCACCTGCACTACGAGCAGCGGCTCAACGGCAACGACATCCAGGTCCGCTTCAACGGCGCGCTCGCCCTCTACTGGGGGACGAAGACCTACACCAGCGACAACGGCTGCGGCAGCGCCACCGGCTCCGGCACGGTCAACACCAGCGGGACCCCGCTGACCGTCCGCTCCGGCCCCGGCACCGGCTACGAGGCGGTGGGCACCGTCGCCGACGGCACCCGGGTGACCATCTACTGCCAGACCAGCGGCACCACCGTCACCGGCACCTACGGCACCAGTTCGATCTGGGACCGGATCGGCAGCGGACGCTACATCGCCGACGCGTACGTCTACACCGGCCACGACGGCTACATCCCCAACGTGCCCCGCTGCTGAGCGCGGGACGGGGCCCCGGGACCGTCCGGGGCCCCGTCATCCGGCACGCGTGCCGGGAGCGGCCACCCGCGGACAGCACGGCGCCGGGGTCGTCGGGTCCGGATGCTCCCGTCGGGAGGACGGAGTTCCGGTCACGACGACCCCGGCGGGTCCCGGTCGGCGGCGGACGGCCGCCACGTCAATTGAAGATGCTCACACCACCCGGCCCGACCAGCAGGCCCACCACGATGAGGACGATGCCCCACAGGATCTGCCGGCGGAACAGCGCGAGGATGCCGGCGACCACGAGTACGACTGCGAGAATCCAGAGAATCAGCTCCATGGTTGCTGGATACCCGAGCCGCCGACGCGGGAAACCTCCGGTTGATCGAGGTGGTCGCCCAGGTGGAAGACGCTGTAGGCCTGCTTGATCACGGGGTGGGCGACGTTGCGGACGCGTACCCCGCCGGGCGTGGTGCCCCGCTCGGTCCCGGCGTGCGCGTGCCCGTGCAGCGCCAGTGCGGTCGGCGCCGAGTCGATCGCCTGACCGAGCTGGTACGACCCCAGGAACGGGTAGATCTCCAGCGGCTCACCGGCGAGCGTGTCCGGCACCGGCGAGTAGTGGGTGAGCGCCACCAGCACGTCGCAGTCCAGCCCCCGCAGCGCCGCGGCCAGCGCGTCCGCGCTCCCGGTGGTGGTCCGGACGAACGCCTTCATCTCCGGCTCGCCGAAGTCGCTGGCGCAGCGCCCGGCGAACCCGCCGCCGAACCCCTTCACCCCGGCGACGCCCAGCCGGCCGCCGGCGCAGTCCAGCACGACGCCGTCGCCCTCCAGGACCCTGATCCCGGCGTCCTCCAGCACCTTGACCACCTGCGGCACCTGGTCGCACTGGTGGTCGTGGTTGCCGAGCACGGTCACCACCGGCACGCCCAGTCCGCCGAACTCGGTGGCCACGCACCGGGCCTCCGACTCCGTCCCGTGCCGGGTCAGGTCACCGGCGAGCAGCAGCACGTCGGCGTGCTCGGGCAACTCCTCCAGCGCTGGCCGGAACCGGCCGACCACGTCCTCGTCCAGATGCACGTCACCCACGGCGGCGATCCGGATCACCATGGCACCTCCTCAGGGCAGTTGCTCGATCTCCGTGGGCGCCTGCGCGCGGATCACCCCGATGTCGCTGGTGATCGGCACGTCCGGGAAGCGCTCGGCCACCCGGCGCAGGATCTCCTCCCGCCGGTGCGGGCTCTCCACCTCGCCGTACAGCACGAGGCCGCGTTCCCGGCGGACCACGGTGATCCCCTGCTCGGCCACGTCCGGGTCCTCGGTGAGCAGCCGGTGCACCTCTGCCTCGACGTACTCGTCGGGCGGCCCGGTGGCGACGTCGCGGTGCTCGGTCACGGTGTCCCCTCTCGCTGCGGGGTGCCGGAGTACGGCACCACGTCCAGCCGGTCCAGCAGCACCAGGAACGCCTCCGCGTACGGCGAGTGCTGCGTCTCCTTGCGTACCCGTTCCCAGTCGATCTGCTCCCGCAGCGAACGGGCGAGTGGCAGGCCCCGGGCGAAGTCGCAGTAGTGCTGCGAGAAGCTGAGCAGCTTGTGCACCATCAACTGGGTGGCCGAGAGCACCGGCATGTGGATCGCGTCGACCGGCCGGACCATCGTGTCGGCGAACGTCTCCTCGGTCACCGGCGTCTCGATGGGCCGGTGGATGAGGTCGACCATCCGCCCGTCGTCGAAGACCTTGACCAGCCAGTCCTCGGGCGGGCGCTCGGCCGTGAAACCCGCTGCGACCAGGGCCTCCAGGGCGCGTTCCACGTCGACCTCCCGGATGAGGAAGTCGACGTCGTGCTCGCTGGAGTGGCCGCCGTGGGCGTACACGGCGAAGCTGCCGCCGAGCGCGAAGGGAATCTCTTCCTGCTTGAGCACGGCGGCGACCTTCTTCAGCGTGTGCACCAGGCTCTCGTCCCCGCGCTCGGCCATTGGCGTCTCCCGTCGATGGTGGTAGGCGGCTGATCCAACTCCGGTACCCGGCATCCCGGGGGGCCACACCTGGCAGGAGGCGCGGGTGGGGTCAACCGGGAGCAGACGGTACAAATCTCCGGCAACGCGAGCGCGGATCGGATAGCCTGTGCAGGGTGTCCAGATCACCGGAGGCACGGCGCGGGAGGGCCCGATTGCGCGCCGTCGCCCTGATCGGCATCGACGGCTCGGGCAAGACCACGCAGGCGCACCGGCTCGCCGACGCGCTCACCGCGGCGGGGCACCCCGCCACCTATCACCGCAACGCGGGCGGGCGCCGCTGGCTCGGCCGCGTCGCGCACCGCCTCGGCCGGCCGGACGCCCAGCGTCTCGTCGGGCGCGGCGGCCTGCTCGCCGTGGAGTCCGTGCTGCGCTGGCTCGCCATCGCCGCCGCCCTGCTCGGCTGCCTGGCCACGGGCCGGATCGCGGTCATGGACCGCTACTCCGCCTGCCAGTACGCGAGCATCCGCGCCCACGGGGGCCAGCGCTGGGAGCGGCTCGCCCGGGTGGGCTACCGGTTCTTTCCGCGGCCGCAGGTGACCTTCCTGCTGACCGTCGACCCGGCCGAGGCGTACCGGCGGATCGAGCAGCGCGGCACCGACCACGAGAGCATGCGGTACCTGACCGCCGCGGACGCCGCGTACCGGTCGCTGCCGGAGCACCCGACCTTCGTGGTGGTCGACGCCGGGCGCCCGCCGGAGGAGGTGTCCCGGCAGATCAGGGGTCACCTCGCCGGCTGGCTCGACGCCGCCGACGGGCGCGACGGCCCGTCCCACGCGGTGGCCGCCCCCGCCGTCGTGGCCGCGCCGGCCGTGGAGCCGGTCGCGGCGGGCCGCCTGACCGTCTGACCCGCCGGGTGTGACCGGCCGACTGGACGCGGGCGACCGGGCCGGGTCAGGCGCGGCCGTAGACCGGGATGCTCGCGCCGCTGGTCGGCGCCGACTCGTCGGAGGCGAGGAAGCGGACCACCGGCGCGATCTCGGCCGGCGTGACCCAGCGCGAGTGGTCGGCGGTGGGCTGCGCCGCGCGGTTCGCCGGGGTGTCGATGACGCTCGGCAGCACCGTGTTGCAGCGAACCTTGGCCGCCCGGTACTCCACGGCCACCGCGTTCGCGAAGGCGAGCACGGCTGCCTTGGCGGTCACGTAGCCGGCGGCGCCGGGGAAGGGGGCGACGGCCGCCCGGGAGGACACGCAGACCACCGCGCCACCGCCGGCCGCGACCAGGCGCGGCAGCGCCGCCCGGGTCACCAGCCAGGTCGGTCGCAGGTTCACCGTCAGCATCCGGTCGAACTCCTCGACCGGGGTCTCGTGCACCAGCCCGCCGCCGGCGTACCCGCCGACGAGGTTGACCACCGCCCGCAGCGGCGCCGCGGGATCGTCGGCGGCCGCCGCGACCGCCCGCTCCGCGCCGGCCGGGTCGGTGAGGTCCGCGACCAGCCGGACCGGAGCGCCCGCCGCCGGCTCCGTCGCCGGCGGCCGTTCCCGCCCGGGTACGACGACCCGCCACCCCGCGTCGAGGAAGGCAGCCGTTACCGCCCCGCCCAGCCCGCCCGTTCCCCCGGTGACCAGCACACTGCGTTCCGCCATGCGCCACACGCTAGTGGCGGCCCGGCCCCGGCGCCGACCGCCGGGAGGTCGTCCCGGCGGCGTGGGGTGGCCCGGGGCGCCGCCGCGGTGACGGGGCGTCGCGGAAGGCGGAATGGTGGCATGGTCTCTCCGGAGACCGCGGCCGACCGGCAGGGCCGGGCCGCCCTCCCGGGGGAGGCGACGGCACCGGGGGAGTGGCACCCTGAGCAGATCCGGCGGTCCCGGCGGGGGGTGTTTTCCCCAACACTCGGAGTCATGGTTGACGCTCACGCCTCATGAAAGTAAGTTTCATCCGTGGCGAAGAGTCCGAAGATTTCTGCGAGTCACGAGCCGGGTGGACTGATCGTTCACATCAGCGGCCTGCTCCCGTCGTTGTCGCCGGCCGAGCAGCGGGTCGCCCGGCTGGTCGTCGCCGACCCGGCCGACGCCGCGCGTCGGACCATCACCGACCTCGCCACCGCCGCCGAGACATCCGAGGCGACCGTCATCCGGTTCTGCCGGTCGGTCGGCATGGACGGCTACCCACAGCTGCGGATCCGGCTCGCCGCCGAGGCCGCCCGCCGGGTCGAGCCGCCGGACGCCCGGGTCGTCGGCGGTGACATCCCGCCCGGCGCCGACCTCGCCCAGATCATCGCCACCATCGCGTTCAACGACGCGCGCGCCGTCGAGGAGACGGCCGAGCAGCTCGACCCGGCGATCTGCGAGCAGGTCGTCGAGGCCATCGCGGGCGCGGGCCGGATCGACGTCTACGGCGCCGGCGCCAGCGGCTTCGTCGCCTCGGACTTCCAGCAGAAGCTGCACCGGATCGGCCGCACCGCCTTCTACTTCCCGGACGTGCACACCGCGCTGACGTCGGCCGCGCTGCTCGGCCGGGGCGACGTCGCGGTCGGCATCTCGCACACCGGCACCACCTCCGACGTGGTCGAGGTGCTGGAGCAGGCCCGGGCCCGGGGCGCCGCCACGGTGGCGCTGACCAACTTCCCCCGCTCGCCGATCACCGAGGTCGCCGACTTCGTGCTCACCACGGCGGCCCGCGAGACCACCTATCGGTCCGGCGCGATGGCGAGCCGGCTCGCCCAGCTCACCGTCGTCGACTGCCTCTTCGTCGGGGTGGCGGCGCGTAACCGGTCGCGGGCCCGCAAGGCCCTCGAGGCAACCGCCGAGGCAGTCCAGTCGCACCGGGTCGGCTCGGGACGGAGGCGGGCATGACGGCCGGCGCGGTGGAACCGCAGGACGTGGCCACCCCGATGGCGGCCCGCCCGGTGATCCGGGTCGGCGCGCCGACGGAGCGGCGCAACCCGCACAGCGTCGACCTCGACCTGATGTCGACGCGGGACGTGCTCTCGGTGATCAACGAGGCGGACCGGCGGGTGCCCGGCGCGGTCGCGGACGTCCTGGACGAGATCGCCGCGACGGTGGACCTGGCGGTGGCCGCGTTGCGCGGCGGGCACCGGGTGCACTACTTCGGCGCCGGCACCTCCGGCCGGCTCGGCGTGATCGACGCCGCCGAACTCGCCCCCACCTTCAACTCGCCCCGGCACTGGTTCTGCGCACACATCGCGGGCGGGCCGGATGCCATGTGGCGGGCGGTCGAGGACGCCGAGGACGACGACCGGGGCGGGGCGGCCGAGGCCGCCGACTGCGTACGCGCCGGCGACCTCGTGGTCGGACTCGCCGCGAGCGGTCGCACGCCGTACGTCCTGGGGGCGCTCGCCGCGTCCCGGGCCAAGGGCGCCTCGACCGTGCTGCTCTGTGCCAACCCGGAGGCGGAGGCCGCCGGGTCGGTGGACGTCTTCATCGGCGTGGACACCGGACCCGAGGTCGTCACCGGGTCGACCCGGATGAAGGCGGGCACCGCGCAGAAGTTGGTGCTCAACACCTTCTCCACGGCAGTCATGGTGCGGCTCGGTCGGGTCTACTCGAACCTGATGATCGACATGGTGGCCACCAACGCCAAGCTCCGCGGCCGGATGATCTCGATCCTGATGGAGGCCACCGGCTGCTCCGAGGAGATCTGCCGACGGGCCCTCGGCGAGGCCGACGGCGACATGAAGACCGCGCTGGTCTCGCTCGTCTCCGGGGCCGAGGTGTCGGCCGCGCGGGCCGCCCTCGCCCGCTCCGCCGACCAGGTCCGCGGCGCCCTGGCCCTGCTGGCCTCCTGACCGCGGCGACCTGGCCCTGCTGGCCTCCTGACCGCGGCGCCCTGGCCCTGCTGGCCTCCTGACGGGCGGCGCCCGCCGTCACCCTCCGCCCACCCACGCCTTCATCCCGTCCCCGCGTCACCCTGACCTCACCCGGCCGCCCGTACCAAGCGCGTTGCCCGAGTCACCCCGCACCTCGCCCGCCGCCACGTCACAGCGCCTCGCGTCGCCACGTCACAGCGCCTCGCGTGGCCGTGTGGCCGCTTGCGCCGGCCGGCGTGGCGCTGCCGGACCCACCCCCGGCAACGCCGCACCCGCCTCCCGTTCGCCCCTTCCTGCGAGCTGCGTCACGTGCCGGGCATAGATCTGGGGCGCGGATTGTTCATCGGGGGGTGGGGTATTACCACGGGCGTGGATGAACCGACCGGCCCACGGGCGCGTATCTGGCAGTGACCAGGATCGCAGCGCTGCGGTGAGCCGGGTCGCTGTGCCACCGGGGTGGGCGATGTTGCCATGGACCGGGGAAACGGCGACGCGTCGACCCGCCGACCCCGCGTGGTGCCCATCGGAGCGTCGCCACACGGGGTGCTGACAGCAAACGTGGATCGTGCTCTCAGCGGATTATCAGGCATTCGTGACACTTTCGACTCACGACATGGAATCCCCGACGCGTCTCATCTGTTGTGTAGGTGTCAGCACCGGTGGGCACAGCGGAAGTTACGGGGGAGGGCTGATGGACGTGGGGATGGCAAGGAACCGGGCAACCGGCGCGAGCGAGGGGACCGTGGGCAACGTGGACAAGAACATCGGCATGCGAACCGACGAGGTTGCCGAGGAGCGCGACCTGGTCGGCGTCTACCTTCACGAGATCTCCCGGACGCCACTGCTGGACGCCGCCAAGGAGGTCGACCTCTCCAAGGCCATCGAGGCCGGCCTCTACGCCGAGCACCTGCTCGGCGAGGACCGCGTCCCCGCCGGTGCCGACCGGGAAGACCTGGAGCGGCTGGTCGCCGAGGGTGAACGGGCCAAGGACCTGTTCATCCGGGCCAACCTACGGCTGGTCGTGTCGATCGCCCGCCGCTACGTCCGCTCGGGCATGCCCATGCTGGACCTGATCCAGGAGGGCAACACCGGCCTGGTGCGGGCGGTCGAGAAGTTCGACTACGAGCGCGGCTACAAGTTCTCCACCTACGCGACCTGGTGGATCCGTCAGGCCATCAGCCGGGCGATCGCCCAGCAGGAGCGCACGGTGCGCCTGCCGGTGCACCTGGTCGAGGACGTCAACCGGATGCGCAACGTGGCCCGGCAGCTCACCCGCGAGCTGGGCAGCGACCCGGAGCCGGAGCAGATCGCGGCGGCCCTCGGGGTCACCGTCGAGCGGGTCAACGAGCTGGTCCGCTGGTCGCAGGACACGGTGTCGCTGGACACCCCGGTCGGCGACGACGGCGACACCAACCTCGGCGACCTGGTGGCCGACAGCGACGCCCCGTCGCCGGAGGAGATCGTCCTCACCGGCCTGGAGCGGCAGCGGATCGAGGGCCTGCTCAACCACCTCGACGACCGGTCGGCCGGCATCATGCGGGCCCGCTACGGGCTGGAGGACGGCCGTGAGCACTCCCTCACCGAGGTGGCCTCGCGGTTCTCGCTCTCCCGGGAGCGGATCCGGCAGCTGGAGATCCAGGCGCTCGGCCGGCTCCGCGAGCTGGCCCGCGCGGAGGGGCTGCAGGCAGCCTGAGCTGGTAGGAATGACGGCGAACGGCCGGCGTCCGATAGGGGGACGCCGGCCGTTCGCCGTCTGCGGGTACGGGTGCGGTGCGGTCAGCGCACCCGGCCGTAGCCCTGGATGGGCATCAGGTTCATGCCCCGCTTGAGCACGTTGCGCCCCGCGCTCGGCGCGTCGATCACCTGGCCGCCGCCCACGTAGAACGCGACGTGCCCGAGCCCGCGGTAGAAGACCAGGTCACCGGGGCGCAGCTCGCCCTTGCTGATGTGGGCGACCGCGCCCCACTGCATGCGGGCGTTGTGCGGCAGCGACTTCCCGGCCGCCCGCCAGGCCGCCGAGGTCAGGCCCGAGCAGTCGTAGCCGTTCGGTCCGTCGGCGCCCCAGACGTACGGCTTGCCGAGCGCGCCGTAGGCGTACCGGACGGCGACGCCGGCCCGGCCGGAGACCGCGGGCGCGTCGTCCGCGCTGTCGGGCCGGGCGGCCGGCTTCTCGGTGGCCCGGCCGTACGCCTGGCGGCGCAGCTCGTAGAGCTGGGCCAGGTCGCGCTCGATCCGCTTCTTTGCGGCGGTCAGCTCGCGGGCCTGGGCGGCCTGCCGACCGAGCGTGACGTCCAGCCGGGTCTTCTCGGCGAGCAGGCGGCGCTGGTCGTTGGTGAAGGTGGCGATGGTCTCCTGCCGCTGCCGGGTGAGCCGGTCGATCATGTGCAGCCGGTCCAGCAGGGTGTCGGAGCCGTCGGGACGCAGCAGCGCCTCGGTGGTGGACAGGTGGCTGCCGGTCTTGTACGCGGTCACCGCCAGCTCGCCGACGTCCGCCCGGCTCCGCTCGGCCTGCTGCTCCAGCGGCCCGATCCGGTCCTGCACCCGGGTCACGGCGGCCTGGTTCGCCTTCATCTCCTCGCGCAGCTTGTTGTACGCCTCGACGACGTGCTCCAGCTCGGTGGAGGACTTCTCGATCCGCCGGGTCAGCTCGGCGGGGGAGGGTTCGGCCCGGGCCGGCACCGCGGGCGCGACCAACGTGGCCGTCACCGCGGCGACCACCAGGGCGCGCAGCGTGTTCCTGAGGGACGACAAGAGCGGAAGGCTCCTCTCCCAGCACGCCGCCGCGGGCTGCTGAGGCCTTCGGCGACACCGGGCCGGTGCAGTCCTGGTGGACGGCGGTCGACCGGCCGGCCCGGACAACGTAACCCGGGGCAGGAGTCGCCCGCAGTTGAAGCCGGGGCGAATGTTGGCAAAGTGGCGGGGTGTGTCGGTCGCGCCGGTGGGCGTACCTGCCGGCGATCGTGCGCTGCCGCCGGATGGTGGCGCTGATTGTCGTCGATCGGGTGGTACGCGGCTTTCGTCGTTCTGGGCGTATGCCGGCGGAGCCTGGGGCGCTATGACCGACAAGACGGATATGGAGGTTGCTACCCGACGGCCTCGCCGCCGGCCGCCCGCCGGGGGTGGGTGAAAAGCGCCGTATCGGCTGGCACGTGCGCCACACAATGAACCGCGGAGCCGGGAATCCCGTCGACCGGCATTGATGCGCTCCGTCGGCGGGAGCCGACCCCGGCACGCAGCCGCGGGAGGTAGCGCAGTGAATCCTCAAGGCGCCACGACACGACAGACGCGGTCACCGGGGGCGACCGGCGGCCGGAACACCCTGCTCTACGCCCGACCCGGGATCATCGTGACGGTCGACCGGTTCACCGTCGGACGCAACAGCTGGCGGGTGACGGAACTGACCCACCTGGAGACCAGCCGCGGGCCGCACGACCGCGTCGCCGTCCGCGCCGTGGTGGTCACGGGCGCGATGCTCGGCGGCGTCGGGCTCCTGCTCGGCTTCACCGGCGGGCTGCAACGGCTCACCGCCGGGGCGTA
This sequence comes from Micromonospora sp. NPDC023814, assembly GCF_040639595.1. NCBI lineage: Bacteria > Bacillati > Actinomycetota > Actinomycetes > Micromonosporales > Micromonosporaceae > Micromonospora > Micromonospora sp. NPDC023814. Next base: position 15,020 of record NZ_JBFAAF010000040.1, on the reverse strand, counting down.
TCTCATCCTGGGCGCCGTCTTCCTGCTGCCGGTGCTGGTCGCGGTGGTGGGGGACCGGTGGCGACCGCCGGCGTACGAGCTGTGGGGCCGGCGGCGCGGCGCGCGGGTGCTGCTGTTCAGCAGCGACAACGAGCGGCAGTTCGGCCAGGTCACCCGGGCCCTGCGCCGGGCCCGGGAGATGAACCGGTACGGCGGCTGGGAGGATCCGCTCGCCTCCGTGGACCCGTGGCGGCCCCGCCGGTAGCGCGGCTCAGCCGGCCACCGGCTCCGGGGTGCGCTCGGCCCGGTCGGCGGTCACCCAGTTGCTGACCCGGCGCTCGGCGTAGAACGAGACGAACGGCACCGTGCCGGCCAACATGACCAGGACCATCCGCTTCAGCGGCCAGCCGGCCCGGCGGGACAGGTCGAAGGCGGCCACCAGGTAGAGCATGTAGAGGAAGCCGTGGGCCTGGCCCACGGTCTCCACCAGGATCGGGTTGTCGAAGCCGTACTTCATCGGCATGCCGATGACGACCAGCAGGATCAGCGCCACGCCGACGATCCAGGCGATCACGCGGTACCGGGTCAGGGCTGCGCCCACCTTCGTCCGTCCTTCCGCGCCCGGCCTCAGCCGGGGTAGTCACCGGGCTTGGCGCCCGGGTTGTCGGTCAACCATTTCAGGTACTGGTTGTAGGCGGTGAGGTCCGCGTCCTCGCCGTCGACGGCCGCCGCGGGCACGCGGGCGACCCGCACGGGGCGGCGTACGACCGGACGCGCCGGGGCGTCGGCCGGCCGCGACCCGGCGGCGGCCGACGGCTCGTCCGCCGGGGCCTGCCGGCTGCGCAGCGTGTGCCGGACCTCACGCCACCACACGAACACCACGAAGCCGGCGAAGATCGGCCACTCGACCGCGTAGCCCCAGCTGATCGCGTTGCCGGCGGCGGCCCGGCTGACCTGCCACCAGCCCAGCCCCAGGAACCCGCCGACCAGCACGACCATGGCCACGTGGCGTGCGATCCACGCCGGGGTCCAGAGCCGCTTCATGGCATCGAGAGTACCGGGGCGGCCCGCGGTCTCCGACGCGGTGTCGTAGTGCGGGGAATGGTTTGGTGGCACCCGGTGTGGGCATCCGTTTAGACGCCAGCCCAAAACGACCAGGGGGGCGATGATGACCGGATCGATACGGCAGGACGAGTTCGGGAGCCCGGAGCAGCGGATGCCCGCGTGGGACGGCGACCACGTCCACGACATGGCCTCCGGCGAGGCGGACGTCGACGGCGAGCTGCTCGGCGTCGACCCGGCCGAGCTGGGAGACGAGGACCTGATCCGCGAGATGCACAGCCTGCACCGCACCCGGCTGGACACCTTGCGGCACGCGGCCGACTCCGCGCTCGCCAACCACCTGCGGCGCACGGCCGAACTGGAGACCGAGTACCTCGCCCGGCACCCCGGGCGGGAGGTGGACCCCAGCCGCCTGCGGGACGCGTGATGGCGCACGCCGAGCGCGGGATGTCCGCGCCCCCGGAGGTGGTGTTCAACACCGCTACCGACCCCGACCGGGCGTCGGCCTGGCTGCCCGACCCGCTGCGCGGCGACGGCAGCCCGGCGGAGGAGGTCAGCGTGGAGGAGCTGCGGGCCCGGTGGAGCGCCGCTGGGGACTGGTGCGCCGAGATCCGGGTGGACCCGGCCCTGGCGGGCGGAGCCCGGACGCGGCTCGACCTGACCGGCGGGCCGGACGCCGACCGGATGGCCGAGGAGGCGCTGGACAGCCTCGCCCGCGAGGTCGCCGACAACCTGCAGGCCGGCTGAGCCGGGGCCGGCCGACCCGAGGACCGAGGAGACCGGGGTGACCGACGTGAAGGAGAAGGTGGCGCGGTTACGCCGGGCGTACGCGCCGCACGAGCACCGGCCGCTCGGCGGCTATCTGGTGTCGATGGGTGCCTACGCCGCGGTGACCGGGGCGCTCACGGGGCTGGTCAAGGCGACCGGCCAGCACGTGCCCGAGCGTCCCGCCACGGCCGACGTGGTGCTGCTCGGCATCGCGACGCACAAGCTCAGCCGGCTGCTGGCCAAGGACGCGGTCACCAGCCCCCTGCGGGCGCCGTTCACCCGCTACGACCGGCCGATCGGCAGCGGCGAGGTGATGGAGCAGGTCCGCGACCAGGGCAGCGGCACCCGTCACGCGATAGGGGAGCTGCTGAGCTGCCCGTTCTGTCTCGCCGTCTGGGTCGCCACCGGGCTCACCGGCGGGCTCGTGCTCTCGCCCCGGCTGACCCGGCTGGTCGCGACCGCGCTGACCGCCGTGGCCGCCTCGGACTTCCTCCAGATGGCGTACGCGATGGCGCAGCGGGCCGCCGAGGGCCCCGGGCACGACGACGACTGAGCACGCGAGGAGGCGGAGACGTCCCGAAGGGGGCCGGCGGTGTACCGGCCCCCTTCGCGATGTCCCGCCCCACCGGTCGGGTCTGATGGTGTCCCGGTCACGTCGGGGTCGTGCCGTGGTCCTCGCCGGCCCAGCCCCGAGAAGCCTCCGGCTCCCGCTCGTCCTTGTCCGCGCCGGTGATGACCTCACGGTCGACGGCGGTCTTGTCGTGCTCGCTGGCGAAGTCGGGTTCCGGCAGGGTGTCCGTGCCCTCGGGGGGTTGACCGAGCGCCGGCAGCTTCTTGTGCTGCTCCTCGTGGTGGGACATCTCGCTCTCCTCACTCCTCGTCGGCCGCCCGTGCCGGGAGGCTGCCCGCCCGCCGTGACGCCACGAGCCGTACGGGCTGCCCGGGGTCGTCAGGTGACCGATCCGCCGAGCAGGTCGGCCGCCTCGTCGACCGCGTACTCGCCCTCGGGCAGCGCGGCGATCCGGGTGAGGAGCTGCGCGGGAAGCTCCGCGGAGACGGCGCGGCGGTAGATGTCCGCCTGGCTGATCCGTTCCTGGCCGCGGTAGAGGTCCTCGAGCAGGTCGTCGAGTCGCCGGATGTCGGGCTCCTCGGCCGCCTCGGTCACGGGCGCTTCGGTCACGGGTGCGTCGTCGGTCACGTCGGCTCAGCTACCCGCGACCGAATCGGTCAAACGTCACCACGCCGGCCGGCCCCCGCGCGCCGGACCTGCCGAGCACGGCAGGGCAACCGGTGGCGCCTCGGTCCCGGACGAGTCCCCGGCGTGGGACGCGGGAGATGTGACGGCGGTCATGGTCGGGGCCGGAACACCGGAGGCGGGGGGCCGGTTGAGTGAGGTGTCGGTGTGTCCAGTGTCCCCGGGCCTCACCCATATAGCCCTCGCGGAGTTCCGTCCGGCTGGAGCCGCGTCGCGCCACTCGCCGAGAGGCGACCTGCACACCGACGCCAGCGCCGCCCCCGAGCCCACAAGGCCCGGGGGCGGCGCTGTCTTTCTGTCTCTCCCCGGCGTCGACCACGGGATCGGCGGCGAGGTGCCGCCGACCTCATGATCGACGTCGGGTGGGTGGGTCAGGCGGGAGTGGGGGCGGGGGTGCGGCGGCGGGTGCGGACGGCGGTGGCCAGGTGGGTCAGGACCTCCTCCGTGGTCTCCCAGCCGATGCAGGCGTCGGTGACCGACTGGCCGTAGGTCAGCTCGCGGGTCGGGTCGAGGTCCTGGCGGCCGGGGAGCAGGAAGCTTTCCAGCATGATCCCGACGATGCCGCGCTGCCCGGCGGCGAGCTGGGCGGCCACGTCGGCCGCCACCCTGGGCTGGTTGCGGTGGTCCTTGCCGCTGTTGGCGTGGCTCGCGTCGACGACCAGTCGCTCGGGCAGCCCGGCCGCCCGCAGCAGCTCCAGCGCGCCGGCGACCGACTCGGCGTCGTAGTTGGGCCGGCCGCCCCCGCCGCGCAGCACGAGGTGTCCGTCGGCGTTGCCCCGGGTGTGCAGGATCGCCGGGGTGCCGGAGACGTCGATGCCGGGGAAGACGTGCGGTACGCCGGCGGCGCGGATCGCGTCCACGGCCGTGCCGATGCTGCCGTCGGGGCGGTTCTTCATGCCGATCGGCATCGACAGGCCGGAGGCGAGCTGCCGGTGCACCTGGCTCTCCACCGTCCGCGCGCCGATCGCGCCCCACGCCACCGTGTCCGCGATGTACTGCGGGGTGATCGGGTCGAGGAACTCGCAGCCCACCGGCAGGCCGAGGCGCAGCACGTCGAGCAGGAGCGCCCGGGCCGTACGCAGGCCGGTGTTGACGTCACCGGAGCCGTCCAGCCCCGGGTCGTTGATCAGGCCCTTCCAGCCGACCGTCGAGCGCGGCTTCTCGAAGTAGACCCGCATCACCACCAGCAGGTCGTCGGAGACCCGGTCGGCGGCGACGCGCAGCCGGTGGGCGTAGTCGAGCGCGGCGGCCGGGTCGTGCACCGAGCACGGGCCGACCACCACCAGCAGGCGGTCGTCGGCGCGGTCCAGCACCCGGCCGACGGCGCGCCGACCGGCCAGCACGGCCGAGGCGAGCGTGTCGTCCAGGGGCAGCTCGTGGTGCAGCAGGGCCGGGGTGGTCAGCGGCACGACACGGTCGATCCGCTGATCGCTGACCCGATCGGTCTCCGGGGTCGTCACGGTGGGCATCCTTCCGCCGACCGCGTCCCGGGGCCGGTGCCCGGGTACGAGCCGGCTGCTCGTACGCAAAAGGGCAGGAACGAAAGCTCCTGCCCGGCCGGCTCGATGGCGGTGACGTCAGATCATGGTGAAGTCACCGGCGTGCGAGCCGGCTGCCTAAACCATCGATACGAACGCGTCACGCCGCCCAGCGTACCCGACGGCCCGGGAAGGTCCACCCGGTCGTCGGGAAACACGCGCCTCGCGTTCACCTCCATCGATGCCGCCAGCGATAGCTTCATCGACACCGACCGCTGTTCATCCGGAGGTTTCGATGGAGCGTCGTACCGTCCTGCGCGCCACCGGGGCGAAGAAGTTCGGGCGCGATCATGTGGGCGTGCCCGTCCACCCGGCGGGGTATGTGGGCGGGCATGAGTGACGAGCAGAGTGACCAGGAGCGGGTCGAGTCCCGCGCGCACCTGCTGCCCGAGGAGGCGGCCGTCGGCAGCGAGGACCCGCAGGCACAGGCCGAGGTCATCCTCGAGGAGTCGGACATCCGGGAGGAGGACCGCAACGCCGCGCCGGACACCGTGCTGGAGCGGCGTACCTCCGATCAGACGGTGACCCCCGTCGAGCCCCCGGACTGAGGCACGGCGCCGCGCGTCCGCTGCGAGGCCGGGTAGGTGTGCTCCCGGAGCCAGGCGACGGGGCCTGCCGCCCGCAGCCCCGGCGGCAGGTTGCCGACCGGGTCGAAGGCCAGCGCGGCGTCCTCCCCGGCGCCGAGCTGCTCGCCGAGGGTGACCTGCCCGAACGGCCGCCACGGCCCGACCGCGGACGCGACCGCCAGCACCAGGCGCGGCGCGTCCGTCCGGGCCGCGGCGGCCACCTCGGCCAGGCTGCGACCCAGATCGGGCGACTCCGGGTCGGCCAGCGCGGCCAGGAGGAGCCGGCGCCGGCCCGCCCGGAACGACATGATCGTGCTGTACGTCCCAACGAAGCGCCGCCGCGGCAGCGGCAGGTGCCGCAGCACCGGCGCTGCCGCGCTGGAGCTGACCAGCAGGTCGAACGGCTGCCCGGCGTCCCGGTGCAGCCGCACGGCCAGCCCCAGCACGTCCGGCCACCGGCCCGGCGTGGGCACCCCCTTGGAGAGACGGACGGTCGCCCGGAAGCGCCCCGGGTCGTCCAGCAGCGGCACCCCGGTCGGCGGTCCCGGCGTACCCCAGACGGTCACCTCGCCGGCGAAGGAACGGCCCGCCGGGTGCAGCAGGCGGCCCCGGCGGAGCCGGGTCAGGGCGGCGGTCGTGCGGTCGACCGCGACGGCGGCGCGGTCGGTCACGGTGGCGGCAGGCGGCATCCTCCCCCGGTACCCGGCCGCCGACGGTCGATGCCTCGCCCCGAGCGGCGTGTCCCCTTCCGGCCCGCCCGATCGGATAGCGTCGTGCCATGCCCGACAGCGGTTACCCCTGGCCCATCGAGACGACCCGACTGGACAACGGCCTGCGCGTGGTGGTGAGCGAGGACCGCACCGCCCCCGCGGTCGCCGTGAACCTCTGGTACGACGTCGGCTCCCGCCACGAGCCCACGGGGCAGACGGGCTTCGCCCACCTCTTCGAGCACCTGATGTTCGAGGGTTCGGTCAACGTGGCGAAGACCGAGCACATGAAGCTGGTGCAGGGCTCGGGCGGCTCCCTCAACGCCACCACCAACCCGGACCGCACCAACTACTTCGAGACCGTCCCGGCCGAGCACCTCGAACTGGCGCTCTGGCTGGAGGCGGACCGGATGGGCGGCCTGGTCCCGGCGCTGACCCAGGAGACGCTGGACAACCAGCGTGACGTGGTGAAGAACGAGCGGCGCCAGCGCTACGAGAACGTCCCGTACGGCGACGCCTGGCTGCGGCTGCTGCCGCTGCTCTACCCGCCCGGGCACCCGTACCACCACGCCACGATCGGGTCGATGGCCGACCTGAACGCCGCCGACCTGGCCACCTTCCAGGCGTTCCACCGGACGTACTACGCGCCCAACAACGCCGTGCTGACCGTGGCGGGCGACGCCCCGGCCGCCGAGGTCTTCGCGCTGGCAGACAAGTACTTCGGCGCGATCCCGCCCCGCGAGGACATCCCGTCCGCGCCCGACGGCCGGACGGTCCCGGCCACCGGGCGGCCCGCCGTGGAGACGGTCACCGGCGACGTCCCGGCGCCCCGCGTCTACGTCGCACACCGCACCCACCCCTTCGGCAGCCCCGGCTACGACGTGGTGACCGTGCTCGCCACGGTGCTGGGCAGCGGTCGCGGCAGCCGGCTCTACCAGCGCCTCGCCGACGGGGAGCGGATCGCCCAGCCGGACCTCGTCGGCGCGTACGGGGTGGACCTGGCGCACGCCCCCGCGCCGATGATCGCCACCGCCACGGCCCGCCCCGGGGTGAGCGGCGAGCGGCTGGCCGCCGGGCTGGCCGAGGTGGTCGACGAGCTGGCCACCGTGCCGGTCACCGCCGCCGAGCTGGACCGGGCCAAGTCCCTCCTCAGCACCATGTGGTGGCGGCAGATGTCCACGGTGGAGGGCCGGGCGGACACGCTCGGGCGCTACACCACCCAGTTCGGCGACCCGGCGAAGGCCGCGGAGCGGCTGCCGGCCTGGCTCGCGGTGACCGCCGAGCAGATCGCCGAGGCCGCCGCCGAGGTGCTCGCCGCCGACGACCGGGTGACCCTGACCTACCTGCCCGAGGAGAAGCCCTGATGACGCTGATCACCGACCGACCCGGGCCGGGCGTCGCCCGCCCCTACCGGTTCCCGCAGGTGGTCCGCCGCACGGTGGCCGGCGGCCAGGTCGTCGCCGCGCACCTGCCCGGGCAGAACCTGGCCGTGGCGCTGCTGCTGCTCGACGCGGGCGCCGGGCGCGAGCCGACCGGCAAGGAAGGGCTCGGCGGGGTGCTCGCCAAGGCCCTGGAGGAGGGGACCGCGCAGCGCGACGCGACCGCGTACGCCCTGGCGATCGAGGCGCTCGGCACCGAGCTGGTGACCGGGCTGGACTGGGACTCCTTCCAGGTCAGCGTGCAGGTGCCGGTGGAGCGGCTGAGCGCCGCCGTGGAGCTGCTCGCCGAGGCGGTCCGCACCCCGAAGCTGGATCCGGAGGACGTCCGGCGCGTCCGCGACGACGAGGCGACCGCGCTGCGGATGGACTGGGCCAACCCCGGCCCCCGCGCCGACGCGGCGCTGCGCGCGGACCTGTTCGGCGCCCAGAACCGCTGGGGCCGCCCCATGTACGGCGACCCGGACTCGGTCGCCGGGCTGGACGTCGAGGACGTCACCGTCTTCCACTCCGAGTGGTTCATCCGCCCCGGCACCCTGGTCGTCGCCGGCGACCTGGACCGGCTCGACCTGGACGCGCTGGGCGCGGCGGCGTTCGCCGGCACCGGCGGCGGTCCGGTCGACCGGGGCGGCCCGATCGAGGTGCCGACCCGCCCCGGCCGGCGGATCATCCTGGTGGACCGCCCCGGCTCGGTGCAGTCCACACTGCGGCTGGGCCACCCGTCGCCGCACCGCGCCCACCCCGACCACGTGCCGATGGCCCTCGCCGGCACGGTGCTCGGCGGGGCGTTCACCTCCCGGCTCAACCACCTGATCCGCGAGGTGCACGGCTACACGTACGGCATCCGGGGCGACTTCGCCTCGTCCCGGCGGTTCGGCCGGTTCGCGGTCAGCTCCGGCGTGCAGACGGCCGTCACCGCGCCGGCGCTGGTCGAGGCGGTCGGCGAGATCACCCGTACGCAGGAGACCGGGGTGACCGAGGAGGAGCTGGCGGTGGCGCGCTTCTGGCGGGCCGGGCAGCTCTCGGTCGAGCTGCAGAGCCCCCGGGCGATCGCCTCCGCGCTGACCACCCTGGTCGTGCACGACCTGCCGGACGACTACCACGCCCGGCTGCGGGAGTCGCTGCTCGCCGCCGACGTGACGCAGGTCTCCGCGGCGGCCGCCACCCACCTGCGCCCGGAGGCGCTCACCCTGGTGGTGGAGGGCGACGCCGCGGTGATCCGCGACGAGCTGGTCGCCACCGGCCTGGGCGAGGTCGTCGACGCCGCCCCCTGACCGCTGCCCCCGGCCCGGGTGGCCCGCGATGTGATGTCGGTCGCGGTCGGGGCGGGGCGGGTGCTCCGACACGGGCCGGCCGGCCGGCGGCAATGCTCCGGCGGGGCGCGGTCGGGACCCCGGATCTTCTCGCCGCGGGTGCGATCGGGCGGTGACGTTCCGGGCGGGAGGCCGTCCCGGGCGCGCCTTGGCTGCCGCCCGGCCCGGCGTGACGTCCGTCCGCGCGGTGGGAAAGCGTTCCCGGCCGCGGGCCCGGGCTGGGTAGCCTCGCGGGCATGAGGATCGGCATTGTGGGGGCCACCGGCCAGGTCGGTGGCGTGATGCGGCAGGTGCTGGCGGAGCGGGAGTTCCCGGCGGAGCAGGTGCGGTTGTTCGCCTCGGCGCGGTCGGCCGGGCGCACCCTGCCCTTCCGGGGCGGCGAGGTGACGGTGGAGGACGCGGCCACCGCCGACTACTCCGGGCTCGACATCGTGCTCTTCTCGGCCGGCAAGGGCACCGCCAAGGAGTTGGCGCCCCGGGTCGCCGCGGCCGGTGCCGTCGTCATCGACAACTCCTCGGCGTTCCGGACGGACCCGGAGGTGCCGCTGGTCGTCGCCGAGGTCAACCCGCACGCCGCCGCCGTACGCCCCAAGGGGATCATCGCCAACCCCAACTGCACCACGATGGCGGCGATGCCGGTGCTGCGCCCGCTGCACGCCGAGGCGGAGCTGGTCGGCCTGGTCGTCTCGACCTACCAGGCGGTCTCCGGCGCCGGCCTGGCCGGCGTGGCCGAGCTGGACGAGCAGGTCCGCAAGGTCGCCGAGCACGCCACCGGGCTCGCCTTCGACGGCGCGGCGGTGGAGTTCCCCGCCCCCCGCTCGTTCGCGCGGCCGATCGCGTTCAACGTGCTCCCGCTCGCCGGCTCGATCGTCGACGACGGCTCCTTCGAGACCGACGAGGAGCAGAAGCTGCGCAACGAGAGCCGCAAGATCCTGGAGATCCCCGGGCTGAAGGTCTCCGGCACCTGCGTCCGGGTGCCCGTCTTCACCGGCCACTCGCTCCAGATCAACGCCCGGTTCGCCCGCCCGGTCACCCCGCAGCGGGCCCGCGAGCTGCTCGACGGCGCGCCCGGCGTGGCGCTGAGCGACGTGCCGACGCCGCTGCAGGCCGCCGGTCAGGACCCGACCTACGTCGGCCGGATCCGCGCCGACGAGACCGTCGAGCACGGCCTCGCCCTGTTCTGTTCCAACGACAACCTGCGCAAGGGCGCCGCGCTCAACGCGGTGCAGATCGCCGAGCTGGTCGCCGCCGAGCGTCGCTGACCGACGCGCGTGCGACGGGCCCGCCGACCTCGGCGGGCCCGTCGTGTGGGCGCCCCCGGGGCGTACGTCGTGGTTCGATGGGGGCATCGGGACCGGTCGAGCGGGAGGATGCCGTGGCGGACGACGAGACCCGGCGGGTGTTGACGGACCTGATCGCCGGTCATCGGCTCGGGGTGCTGGCCACCCTCAAGCGGGACGGCCGGCCGCAACTGTCCACCGTCATCTACGCCTTCGACCCCGCGTCGGCGGTCATCCGGGTCTCGGTGACCGACGGCCGGGCGAAGACGGCCAACCTGCGCCGGGATTCCCGGGCCAGCTTCCACGTCAGCAGCGACGACGGCTGGGCGTACGCGGTGGCGGAGGCGCGCGCCGAGCTGACGCCGGTGGCCGCCGACCCGGACGACACGACCGTGGCGGAGCTGGTCGACCTCTACCGGACGGTGCAGGGCGAGCACCCGGACTGGGCCGACTACCGGCGGGCGATGGTCGCCGAGCGCCGCCTCGTGCTCCGGCTGCACGTCGAACGCCTCTACGGCGCCCCGCCGCACGGCTGAGCCCGCCCGGGCGGCGGGCCGGGACGATATCGCGGACCTCCCGTTCGTCGTCGGCCGTCCGGCGCGGCGGCCGGGCCGGGCACCGGGGGCCTCCTCGGATCGTGTTCGCGTTACCCCGCTCGGCCGGCGGGTAGACGGCCTGTGCCGACACCGAGAGGGGAGCACCATGACAACGGTCGGAGAGTTCATGACGACCCGGTTGGTGACGATGGACGGCAACGACACGCTGACCGCCGCGGCGCAGGAGATGCGCGACAGCGCCATCGGCGACGTGGTGGTGACCGACGGCGACGATGTCATCGGCATCGTGACGGACCGGGACATCACGGTCCGGGGCGTGGCGGAGAACATGGACCCGAACACGACCCCGCTCAACCGGATCACCTCCAAGGACGTGATCACGGTGAGCCAGTACGACGACGCGGTGGCCGCCGCCGACCTGATGCGGACCTACGCCGTGCGCCGGTTGCCGGTCATCGACGACGGGCGGCTGGTCGGCCTGGTCTCGATGGGTGACCTCGCCGTGGAGCGGGAACCGCAGTCGGTGCTCGCCGACATCAGCGCCGACGAACCGAACAACTGACTGTCCGCCGCGGGCGCGCCGGCTCCCGTCCCGGGGGCCGGCGTCGCGGTCCGCGCGGCGGCGGGCGCACCCGCACCGTGCGCCGTCCGCCGGGGACCCGCCGGTCCTGGAAGGTCCCGTTCGGGGGCCGGCTGGTGCCGGCCCCGCCGGGTGGTCAGGCCCCCTCGACCGTGACCCGGACGTCGGCGGCACCGCGCGCGGCGGCGACGGCGGCGGCCTCGGTGTCGACCTCCCGGCGCGCCCGGGCCGACAGCGCGCCCCACGGCGTCACGGCCACCTCCAGCACGCCCCGGCCGGCCTGCTTCGCGCGCCAGGTGCCGGAGACGTCGCCGTCCACGAGCAGCGCCCCGGGGTTGCCGATCATCCGCCAGAGTTGCGACTGGCGGGCCTTGTCGGGCACCAGCACGGCCCGGTCGCGGGCCTGGAGGAACGGGTCGCCGGGCGGCAGCAGCCGGACCCCCGGCAGGGGCCGGGCGCCGCGCAGCGCGTCGAGCTGCTCCGGCGGCAGCCAGGCCCGCCGGCCGTCCACCCGCACCTCGGCGAGCCCCTCCGGCCACACGGGGCGCAGCGCGGTGGCGCTGGTGCCGAGGAAGCCCGCGATGTCGGCCGGCGTCGCCGGCCCGAGCAGTCGCAGGCAGGTGAGCACCAGGGCGGTGGTGCCCGTCGCCCGCTCGGGAGGCCCGGGCCAGCCCGGCAGCGGCGCGAGCGTCGTCGCCCGCCCCGACACCTCCAGGCGTACGCCCCCGGCCAGGCCGGCCTGCTGGAAGAGCGACCCGGAGACGTGCCGGGCGCCGCACGGGCCGCAGTCGTACGTCAGCTCGGCCGGCACCCGGTCGCTCACCGCGCGGCTCGCCTCGCCGCGGGCCGTCGGCGCCGTCACCACCTCGGCGAACGCGCGCGCCGCGGCCTCGAACGCGGCCAGTCCCAGCTTGGCGCCGTCGCGGATCTGACCGGCGATCCGGCGGGCGGCGTCGGCGTCGCTCAGCGGCCAGATCGCGGCGGCCAGCGCGGGCAGCCCGGCGCGGCGGTGCAGGTGTGGCGCACCCCGCATCGACCAGACCAGCTCCAGCCGGTCGTCCTCGACCTCGGTGACGCCCCGGGCCGCGAGCGCCAGCCGGGCGGAGCCGTGCGGCGTGTCCTGCACGCCCAACTCCGTCACGGCCAGGTCGGCCGGCCGCCGCGCCGGGCGGCCCAACTCCTGCGCCGTCGCCCGGTAGGCGAGAACCCGCTCCCGACCGACCTCCGGACCGCTGCCCCCCATTGCCGACCTCCGCTCCCGACTCGCCCTGCCCGCACGCTACTGCCCGGGGACGACCTCGCCGCCGTCGCCGGGCTGGCCCGCCTCACCCGATCCGGGCGAGGTTGACCCGGCACGGGACGGGGACCCCGTTCGGGACATGACCGACGGGGAGGAGAGGACCCGATGGTGGACGCGACGACGAGGTTCTTCGAGGACCTCGACCGGCGGGAGTACGAGCCCCTGCTGGACAAGTCCTCCGGGACCCTGCGCCTGGACCTGCACGAGGGGGCGCAGACGACGCACTGGCTGGTGCGGATAGACCGGGGCCGGGTCCGGGTGAGCCAGGAGGACCAGGACGCCGACACGGTGGTCGGCACCACCCCGGCGCTCTTCGAGGACCTCACCACCGGGCGGGAGGACGGGATCGCGGCGCTGCTGCGGGGCGACCTGACGGTGTCGGGGCAACTCCGGCTGCTGGTGCAGTTGGAGCGGCTCTTCCCCGGCCACCCGGACGCCCGCGGCCCCCGCCGGCGTTTCCAGGGTCAGCGGGAGGTGCGGTGATGGCGCGGAACAACACGATCCGGATCCTGGACGGCAGCACCTTCGTCGTGTCGGAGGACACCGGGGACATCGAGGCCACGCCGAGCGAGCCGACCGGATTCTTCTCCCTGGACACCCGGTTCCTGTCCACGTGGGTGCTGACGGTGAACGGGGAGCGGCTCACGCCGCTGTCGTACGACGACCTCCAGTACTACGAGGCGCGGTTCTTCCTGGTGCCGGGGATGGCGACGCACTACATCGACGCCAAGCTGTCGATCATCCGGGAGCGGACGGTGGGGGGCAGCTTCCAGGAGCAGCTCACCATCCTCAACCACGACGAGAAGCCGGTCGACCTGGAGATCAGGATGGACGCGGCGTCCGACTTCGCCGACCTGTTCCAGGTCAAGGACGAGATTCTGAACAAGAAGGGCGAGATCTTCACGGAGGTCGAGACCGACCGGCTGCGCCTGGGCTACCGGCGGGGCAACTTCAGGCGGGAGACGACCATCTCCGCGTCCCCGCCGGCCCGGTACGACCGCAACGGCTTCGCCTACACGATCCACCTCGAACCCAACCAGAGTTGGGAGGCCCAGATCGAGGTCGGCACCTTCGCCGGCGCTCAGGGGGGCCGGGACCTGCGGATGGGGCTGGGGGCGCACGGCGACGAGCGGCTCGCCCTCCAGCACGACCTGGAGGAGTGGATCGCCAAGGCGCCCAAGGTGAACAGCCAGCACGACCAGGTCGCCGCGACCTACCGACGCAGCCTGATCGACCTGGCCGCGCTGCGCTTCTCGCCGCTGTCGCTCGGCGGGGCGTCACTGCCGGCCGCCGGCCTGCCCTGGTTCATGACCATGTTCGGCCGGGACAGCATCCTGACCTGTCTGCAGACGCTGCCGTTCACGCCGGACCTGTCGAAGACCACGCTGCGGATCCTGGCCTCCCTCCAGGGCACCCGGTTCGACGACTTCCGGGACGAGGACCCGGGCCGGATCCTGCACGAGATGCGGTACGGCGAGACTGCCGCCTTCGAGGAACAGCCGCACTCGCCGTACTACGGGTCGGTGGACGCCACCCCGCTGTTCCTGGTGCTGCTCGACGAGTACGAGAAGTGGACCGGCGACGTCGAGCTGGTCATGGAGTTGGAGCGGGAGTGCCGCGCCGCGCTGAAGTGGATCGACGACTACGCCGACCTGGTCGGCACCGGCTACATCTGGTACGAACGGCGCAACACCGACACCGGCCTGGAGAACCAGTGCTGGAAGGACTCCTGGGACTCCATCTCCTACCGGGACGGCACGCTGCCGCCGTTCCCCCGGGCCACCTGTGAGGTGCAGGGGTACGCGTACGACGGGAAGCTGCGGGCCGCCCGGCTGGCCCGGGAGTTCTGGGGTGACCCGGAGTTCGCCGACCGGCTGGAGCGGGAGGCGGCGGCGCTGAAGGAACGGTTCAACCGGGACTGGTGGGTGGAGGACGGCGAGTACTACGCGCTGGCGCTCGACCCGGACGGCCGCCAGTGCGACGTGCTGAGTTCCAACATCGGCCACTTGTTGTGGAGCGGGATCGTCGACCACGAGCGGGCCGAGAAGATCGCCCACCATCTGGTCGGGCCCCGGCTCTTCACCGGCTGGGGGGTGCGGACGCTGGCCGAGGGGGAGGTGCGCTACAACCCGGTCGGCTACCACAACGGCACGATCTGGCCGTTCGACAACTCGTTCATCGCCTGGGGCCTGCGTCGGTACGGCTTCGCCGAGGAGGCGGCGGTCATCGCCAGCGGCATCCTCGACGCGAGCACCTACTTCCAGGGCCGGTTGCCGGAGGCGTTCGGCGGCTATCCCCGGGAGCTGACCAAGTTCCCGGTGGAGTACCCGACGGCGTGCAGCCCGCAGGCCTGGTCGACCGGCACGCCGCTGCTGCTGCTGCGGACGATGCTCGGCCTGGAGCCGCACGAGGGGCACCTCGCGGTGGACCCCCGGCTGCCGATCGGGATGGGCCGCATCGAGGTGCTGGACATCCCGGGCCGGTGGGGCCGGGTGGACGCGTTCGCCCGGGGCCGCCTCGACATGCACCGGCTCACCGAGTGACGACGGTCCCAGCCGGGCGGGGCCGGCCCCCCCCCCCCCCCCCCCCCCGCGCCCCCCCGGGGCCCCCGCCCCCCCCGCCCGCCCGGGCGGGGGGGGCGCCGGCGGGCGGAGCGGGAGCCACGCAGAGCGGGGGACC
>NZ_JBFAAF010000039.1:0-71509 GCF_040639595.1 Micromonospora sp. NPDC023814 | reverse complement strand
GGGAGCACGCGGCCATCCCGCAGCAGCCGGCCGCCGTCGAGCCGGCCCCGGCCGCCCCGCAGCGCCCGGCGACGGGCCTGCGCGGCCCGGCCGTCGCGGCGAGCGCCGCCCGGCGCCCGGCGCCGGGGCAGGCGGAGGCCGGCAACGGCCCGTCCCGCAACGCGCCGTGCCCGTGCGGTTCCGGCCGCAAGTACAAGCGCTGCCACGGCGCCCCCAACGGCGGCGCCTGACCGGCAGGTGAGCGGGGCTGCGCCCCGCCGAAGCGCATCGAGCCGCGGTCTCGCCGACCGCGGCTCGATGCGCGTTTCAGAGCACCTGGAGGGCGGTGCAGAGCCAGGAGCCGCGGCGGTGCTCCAGGCGCAGCGCCATCGCCCAGGTGCGCCCGCCCGCGCCGGCGAGCACCGCGGCCGCCTCCACGGCTGCGGCGCGCGGCTCGCAGACCCGCAGCCGACGCAGCCGCACGACGGGCCGGGTGGACCGGCGACGCGCCGGGCCGGACCGGGCGGTGGCGCGGGCGAGTTCGGGCAGCAGCCCGGCCGCCCTGGCCGGGTCGAGCAGCGGGCGGAGCTGCCCGGGCGGGCGGTAGCCGTTGAGCACCTCCAGGCAGGTGCTGACGAAGCGGTGGGCGGCCCGGGTGGCCTCGGGGGTGGCGGTCACCAGCGCGCCCGGGGGCAGCGGCGCGGCGGGCCCGCGGCCGGGTCCCGCCGGGGCCGGCGACACCCGCGCCCGGCGGCCGGGCGGCCGGTCGGGGTCGCGGCGGGCCGGCTCGAACAGGTCGAGGACGAGTTGGGCGTGCGCCGGGGCGGGCCAGTGTGCGGCGTCGTCGTCGGCGAACGGCGGCTCGAACGAGGGCGCGGGGCGCAGCCGGACGGGAGGGCGCGGCGGGCCGGGGCGGCGCGAGTCGGTCATCCGGACCTCCCATGATCTTGCGTTTGCTTTCGTTTGCCTTCGACTGACTCCATTCTCGGACACGGTAGAGCCGGCGGTCAATGCCTGGGGGCGTTCGGGTGGTTACTCCGGGTCGCGTTCGGCCAGCGGGTTGCTCCGCACCCACTCGGCGGTCTCGGCGTACTTGCGCTCGATGTACTCCTCCAGCCGGGCACGCTCCACGCGCCACTGGCCACGCCCGCCGATCTTGATCGCCGGCAGTTCGCCGCTGCGCACCATGTGGTAGACCTGCGAGTCCGACACGTTCAGCTCGGTGGCCACGTCGGAGAGCAGCAGGAACCTCGGTTCCACGGAAACTCCCGGGGTCGGCGTCGTTTGGCTCAGTTTGCCACCGACCGCCGACGTCGCCCAGCCGGCGGACGGGACCTGCGGCGACGCGTCCGGCGGGACACACCGGCCGGGAGCTTCCGTCGCGCAGGTGCGAGGTGTATGACGGTCACGGCGTACGGCATGATCGGCGCCGGACCGGCGGAGGCCGGCGGAGGACCTGAGCGGGGGAGACGACCGGTGACCGAGGAGCTTGTCCGGGTGTACGTGCCGGCGACAGTCCCGATGCTGACCCTCCTGCGGGGGCCCGGGCTGCCCGTGGTCGCCGCGCACGCGGTGACCCCCGCCCTGCGCGAGTGGTACGCCGAGGGCGACGAGGAGGAGTTGGAGTACGTCGCCTTCACCCGCGCCGCCCAGGACGCGCTGCAACTGCTCCGGGCCGATCCCGACGCGCCCCGCCGCCGTGTGGTCGTCTCGGTGGACCTGCCCGCCTCGGCGGTGGGCCGGGGCGACGGGGAGTTGGGCTCCAGCGCGGTCGAGTTGAGCGCGCCCGTGCCCGTCGCCGCCGTCGCCGCGATCCACGTGGACGGCGCCGACGCGGTGGAGGACGTGGCCGCCGCGGCGGAGGTGGTCGTCGAGGCCCTCGCCGGCGACCCGGACGCCCAGTTCACGGTCGACGGGGCCGAGGACCACGAGCTGGAGTGGTACGACGTCTCCGAGCTGGACCTGCTGCTCCGCGCCTCCTGACCCCGCCGTCGCCGGCGGTGCCGGGCGTCAGCGGGTGGGGGCGGCCTCGGCCGGCTCGTCGTCGTCGGCGTGGGCCGGTCCCAGGGTGCGGCCGAAGGCGATCATGGCGGTCAGCGCGCCGACGAAGAGCACCCAGATGCCGTTGTCGACCCGGGAGGTGCCCAGCGAGGTCTGCGCCACCGCGTCCGCCTCGCTCAGGGCGCCGGCCAGGTCGAGCAGGGAGCGCCCGCCGACCCGGATGATCACTTCGGCGAGGAGCAGGAGCAGGCCCGGGCCGGCCCCGGCCAGCAGGTACGCCGGCCAGCGCGGCGCGGGCGTCGACGCCTCCCGCCGGGCGGCCCGGCGCCGGGCCCAGGTCAGGTAGCCGAAGGCGAGCAGCCCCGCCAACAGGCCGGCGAGCAGCGACTCGGTGCGCGACACCCACTTGGCGGCGGTGAGCAGCGACTCCTGGGTGTCGCCGGCGCCGAAGAGGTCGAACAGGGGATCGCGGGCCCGGCTGAAGGCCACCACGAAGATGAGCGTGCCGAGGGCGGCGGTGACCACGGCACCGACCACGGGTGCGCTGCGGGCGCCGGCGATGGCCCCACCGATCGTCGCCGCGGCGGCGGTGGTGCCGGCGATCACGTTGGTGGTCGCGTTGTCGGCGTACGTCAGGTTGATCGCGAACGCGGCGGCCAGCGCCACCAGCAGGCCGGTGCCGATCGCGGCCACGAAGCGCAGGGTCACCCGGTCGCTGCCCCGGCGGGCGAGCAGGTCGACGCCGAAGAGGGCGAAGGCGGCGCCGGCGACCAGCGCGGCCGAGATCACCCCCGGCAGGGCGAAGGCGGAGAGGCTGATCGCGGTGATCCCGGCGGCCGCCGAGTTGATCGCCTCGCGGGTCGACCAGAGCATCGCGGTCAGCCAGCCGAGCGCCAGGAGCGCGAGCACCGGTGCGCCGGGCGCGAGCGCCGGAGCGACCCCGTCGCCATCGGCGGCCGGCAGGTCCGACTCGTCGGCGTCGGCCGGGCCCGGCTCCCGCCCCGGCTCGGCAGCGGTGGCGTCGGCGGCCGGAACCGGCTGGTCCGACTCCGCGGCGGCGGAGCTGCCGGGCTGCTTGGTCATCCTCTTCCCCTCCGACGGGCGCCCGGCCCTCGGCGGGGCCGGCATTTCACCGGCCACCCAGCGTACGCGCCCGCCGGGCCCGCCCTGGTCGGTCGGTGGTGGGGGTGGGGCGAGGGCCGCGCCGTGAAACAATCGGGCGAGGTCCCGCCGCCGCGACCGGTCCACCCCCCGCGGCGCCCGGCGCCGGTCGTCCGGCCGGTGCCAGCGGGTCCGATTTCGCCACCGCTGTCGAGATCGCCAGGAGCCCTGATGGACGCCGTGTTCTCCGTACCCGAGCCGCGCAACGAGCCGGTGCGCAACTACGAGCCGGGCAGTGCCGACCGGGAACGGCTCCAGCAGCGGCTGGCCGAGCTGGCCGCCGAGCGGATCGACCTGCCGATGACCATCGCCGGTGAGCAGCGGATGGCCGGCGGCGAGTCGATCGACGTGGTGCAGCCGCACAAGCACGCGCACGTGCTGGGCGTCACCGGGCACGCCGACCACGAAGACGCCCGCGCGGCGGTCAAGGCCGCCAAGGACGCCGCCCCGATGTGGCGGGCCCTGCCGTTCGAGGAGCGCGCCGCGATCTTCCTGCGCGCCGCCGAGCTGCTCGCCGGCCCCTGGCGGGACACCCTGAACGCCGCCACCATGCTCGGCCAGTCGAAGACCGCCATCCAGGCCGAGATCGACTCGGCCTGCGAGTTCGTCGACTTCCTCCGGTTCAACGTGCACTTCGCCAGGAAGCTGCTGGAGGAGCAGCCGATGTCGTCGCCCGGGGTGTGGAACCGCTTCGACCACCGCCCGCTGGAGGGCTTCGTCTACGCGATCACCCCGTTCAACTTCACCGCGATCGCCGGCAACCTGCCCTCGGCGCCGGCCCTGCTGGGCAACACGGTGGTCTGGAAGCCGGGCCCGACCCAGCAGTTCGCCGCGCACTTCACCATGCGGCTGTTCGAGGCGGCCGGCCTGCCCCCCGGCGTGATCAACATGGTCACCGGGCGTGGCGAGGCGGTCTCCGACGTCGTGCTCGCCGACCCGGACCTGGCCGGCATCCACTTCACCGGCTCCACCAAGGTCTTCCAGCACCTGTGGAAGACCGTCGGGGAGAACATCTCCCGCTACCGGGGCTACCCGCGCCTGGTCGGCGAGACCGGCGGCAAGGACTTCGTCGTCGCGCACACCAGCGCGGACGTCGACGCCCTGCACACCGCGCTGATCCGGGGCGCCTTCGAGTACCAGGGCCAGAAGTGCTCGGCCGCCTCCCGGGCGTACGTCCCGCGGTCGCTCTGGGAGGGCGGGCTGCGCGACCGGCTGGCCGCCACCACGGAGTCCCTCACCTACGGCGACGTCACCGACTTCGGCAACTTCGGCGGCGCGGTGATCGACGCCAAGGCGTTCGACCGGCACACCGCCGCGCTGGAGCTGATCTCCGACGACGACGCCTGCCGCGTGCTCGCCGGCGGCACCGCCGACGACTCCGTCGGATACTTCGTCCGGCCGACGCTGTTCGAGTGCACCGACGCGGCGCACGAGACGTTCACCACCGAGTACTTCGGGCCGATCCTCGGCGTGCACGTCTTCGACGACGCCCGCTTCGACGACGTGGTCGCCCAGGCCGAGTCGATCGCGCCGTACGCGCTGACCGGGTCGATCTTCGCGACCGACCGCCGGGTGGTCGACGCGGTGGCCGAGAAGATGCGGTACGCCGCCGGCAACTTCTACATCAACGACAAGCCGACCGGCGCGGTGGTCGGGCAGCAGCCCTTCGGCGGCGCCCGGGCCAGCGGCACCAACGACAAGGCCGGCTCCTGGCACAACCTCGTCCGGTGGATGTCGCCCCGGACGATCAAGGAGACCTTCGTCGCGCCGACCGACCACACGTACCCGCACATGGGCTGAGGTGTAAGGAAGGGCACCTTCCTATCGTCTGGTGTATAGGAAGGTGCCCTTCCTTACCGGCACCCGGCGCGTCCGTGCGTCGCGGGGGCGTCCGCCGGCGGCGGGCGGGGGTGGGGCGGCGGCGGTACCGTGGCCGCTGTGACCCACCCCACCCCCGCGCACGACCCCCGCTTCGGCGAGCAGGGTGGCCTGCTCACCTACAGCGACTACCTGCGGCTGGCCGACCTGCTCGCGGCACAGGTGCCGGAGTCCGACCCGGCCTCCCACGACGAACTGCTCTTCATCACCATCCACCAGGTCTACGAGCTGTGGTTCAAGCTGCTGCTCGCGGAGCTGACCGACGCCCGGGACCGGATGCTGGCCGGCGAGACCTACCTGCCCCGGGTGCGGCTGGAGCGCTGCCACGCGGTGGAGCGGGTGCTGATCGGCCAGGTCGACGTCATCGACACGATGACCCCGCAGGACTTCCTGGCCTTCCGCACCAAGCTGGCCCCGGCGTCGGGCTTCCAGTCCGCACAGTTCCGGGAGATCGAGTTCCTCTCCGGCCTGAAGGACCCGGACTACCTGCGCCGGTTCCGGGGGCTGCCCGCCGTCGAGCGGGAACGGCTGGAGCGGCGGCTGGCCGAGCCGAGCCTCTGGGACGGCTTCCTGGCCGTGCTCGGCCGGGCCGGCTTCGACGTCTCCGAGGCGGAGGCGCGCTTCGCGGCGTACGCGACGATCGCCGCCGACCGGGAGCGGTTCGGGCCGCTGTGGGACCTCGCGGAGGCGCTGGTCGCGCACGACCAGGCGTTCTCGCTGTGGCGGGCCCGGCACGTGCTCATGGCCGAGCGGCAGATCGGCACCAAACCGGGCACCGGGGGCTCGGCCGGCGGAGCGTACCTGCGCTCCCGGGTCGAGAGCCGGTTCTACCCCGAGCTGTGGGAGCTGCGCAGCCGGCTCTGAGACATCGGCGCTCCGGCGCGGACTGTCTCGCGCCGACAGTGCACATAGGAAGCCCTACCGGGTGGCGAAACCGTGAAATCCTGGACGCCACGTCAGCAAAGTGGCAGCGTGATGGGCATGGCGGATTCCGGAGTCAACCCCACGGCGGCGGCCCTGCTCGGGCTGCTCCATGAGGGCCCCATGACAGGTGGCCAGTTGATGGCCGCCGCCGAGCGCCGGCTGGCGCCGTACTGGTCGATGACCCGTAGCCAGGTCTACCGGGAGCTGCCGGTGCTGGCCGAGCGGGGTCTCGTCCGGATGGGCAAGCCCGGGCCGCGCTCCAGCCAGCCGTACGCGATCACCGCAGCCGGAAAACGGACGTTTTCCCGCTGGTTGACGGAGGACCCGGGGCGGGACACGATCCGCAACCCGATCGCCCTGCGGATCGCCTTCGGCGACCTGCACTCCGCCAGCCAGCTCAAGAACCTCCAGGCCGCGGCCAACGAATACCACACCGAGGCGCTCGCCAAGGTCCGCGAGCAGGTCAAGAACGCCAAGAAGGAAGGCGAGACGTACGACGCCAGCGCGCTGGAGTTCGCCGTCGCCTACCACAAGGCGGCCCTGTCCTGGCTGAAGAGCGCCCCGGTCGGCTGATCGGGCTCGCAAGCTCACTCCTCGCACGAGCTGGGTCATCTTTTTGCTCGTGACTGCGGGGCTCGCAAGCTCACTCCTCGCACGAGCAGTACCCTTGTCTGTCGTGACCGCTGCCGATTACGCCGAACAGCTCAAGGACCTCGACGCCACCCTGCGCAACATCGAGTCGGTGCTCGACGTCGACCGCCTGCAGGAGGACAAGGCGCGCCTGGAGCAGGAGGCCTCCGCGCCCGACCTGTGGGACGACCAGGCCAAGGCGCAGCAGGTGACCTCCCAGCTGTCGTACGTCAACGGCGAGATCAACAAGCTCTCCACCCTCCGCTCCCGCCTCGACGACGCCGGGGTGCTGCTGGAGCTGGCCGAGGCCGAGTCCGACCCCGGGGTGCTCACCGAGGTCGAGTCGGAGATCGCCGGGCTGACCAAGGCCATCCAGGAGATGGAGGTCCGCACCCTGCTCTCCGGCGAGTACGACTCCCGGGAGGCGCTGGTCGCCATCCGGGCCGGCGCCGGCGGCGTGGACGCGGCGGACTTCGCCGAGATGCTGCTGCGGATGTACCTGCGCTGGGCCGAGCGGCACGGCTACCCGACGGAGGTCTACGAGACCTCCTACGCCGAGGAGGCGGGCCTCAAGTCGGCCACCTTCACCGTGAAGGTGCCCTACGCCTACGGCACGCTCAGCGTCGAGTCGGGCACCCACCGGCTGGTGCGGATCAGCCCGTTCGACAACCAGGGCCGCCGGCAGACGAGCTTCGCCGGGGTCGAGGTGCTGCCGGTGGTGGAGCAGACCGACCACATCGACATCCCCGAGAACGAGATGCGGATCGACGTCTACCGCTCCTCCGGCCCGGGCGGGCAGAGCGTCAACACCACCGACTCCGCCGTCCGGATCACGCACATCCCGACCGGGATCGTGGTCACCTGCCAGAACGAGAAGTCCCAGCTGCAGAACAAGGCGTCCGCGCTGCGGGTGCTCCAGGCGCGGCTGCTGGAGGTCAAGCGGCAGGAGGAGCAGGCCAAGCTCCAGGGCCTGAAGAAGGAGACCACCGGCGCGTGGGGCGACCAGATGCGCTCGTACGTCCTGCACCCCTATCAGATGGTGAAGGACCTGCGGACGGAGCAGGAGACCGGCAACCCGTCCTCGGTTTTCGACGGCGACCTGGACAGCTTCATCGAGGCCGGGATCCGGTGGCGCAAGCAGCAGGAGATGGCCGGCGACACTGCGTGATCAGCCGCGGGCGGAGCGCGTCTTCGATCTCCGCGTAACCCCGCAAATAGATGACGCGACTCGCAACGGCGGGGCGTGGGGCTTGGCTCCACGGTTACACCGCGTAGACTCACCACCCGTGATTCAGCTTGAGCAAGTGACGAAGACGTACCCGAAGGCGTCCCGGCCTTCGCTCGACAACGTGTCCGTCTCGATCGAGAAGGGCGAGTTCGTCTTCTTCATCGGTCCATCCGGCTCCGGCAAGTCCACCATCATCAAGCTGCTGCTGCACGAGGTCTCGCCCAACAAGGGCCGGGTCATCGTCAACAGCAAGGACGTCACCTCGATGCGCTCGTGGAAGCGACCCCACTTCCGGCGCTCGATCGGCTGCGTCTTCCAGGACTTCCGGCTGCTGCCGAACCGCACCGCGTACGAGAACGTGGCGTTCGCCCTCGAGGTGATCGGCAAGACCAAGGCGGTCGCCCGCCGGGTCGTGCCGGAGGTGCTGGAGCTGGTCGGGCTCGGTGGCAAGGAGCACCGCTACCCGCACGAGCTCTCCGGTGGCGAGCAGCAGCGGGTGGCCGTCGCCCGGGCGTTCGTGAACCGTCCGCTGATCCTGCTCGCGGACGAGCCGACCGGAAACCTCGACCCGGACACCTCGATCGAGATCATGCGCCTGCTGGACCGGATCAACCGCACCGGCACGACCGTCGTGATGGTCACGCACGACTCCAACATCGTGAACCAGATGCGCCGCCGGGTCATCGAGATCGAGAGCGGCCGCATCGTGCGCGACCAGGCCCGCGGCGTCTACGGCTGAGCCGACGCCACCCCTGCGCAGCCTGACGACGAACACCTCATGCCGGAGACCCGGAGGAAATCCCGATGCGCGTGAAATACGTCCTGTCCGAGGTACTGGTCGGACTGTGGCGCAACGTGACCATGACCATCGCGATGATCATCACGATGGCTGTCTCGCTGACCATGCTCGGCGCCAGCGGTCTCATGTACCGCCAGGTCGACGACATGAAGGACCTCTACTACAAGAACATCCAGGTCTCGATCTTCCTCGACCAGGAGGTGACCCCCGAGCAGCGCGAAGCCCTGGACGGCCAGCTGAAGGGTGACCCGCTGGTCAAGGAGGTCATCTACGTCAACAAGGACGAGGCGTACAAGCGCTTCCAGGAGATGTTCCAGGACGCTCCGGACCTGCTCAGCGCCGTCAAGGCGGACAGCCTGCCCGAGTCGTTCCGGCTCACGCTGAACAACCCGGAGCAGTACAAGAGCATCTACGACCAGTACAAGGACGCCGAGGGCGTCGACGAGATCGTCGACCAGAGCCGGCTGCTGGACAAGATCTTCGACATCCTCACCTCGATCCAGAACATCGCCCTGGCCGCCGCGATCGTGATGGCCGTCGCCGCGCTGCTCCTGGTCGCCAACACGATCCAGGTCGCCGCGTACAGCAAGCGGCGTGAGGTCGCGGTCATGAAGCTGGTCGGCGCGTCGAACTGGTTCATCCAGGCGCCGTTCGTGCTGGAGGCCGTGGTCGCGGGCCTGATCGGCTCGCTGCTCGGCCTGGTGGCGCTGATCGCGGCGAAGTACCTCCTCTTCGACGGATCACTGCAGGCGCTACAGGGCCTGCTCTCCCCGGTGGGCTGGGGCGACATCCTGGTGATGTTCCCGCTGATGGCCGGCGTCGGCGGCCTGGTCAGCGCGGTCACCGCCTGGGTCACCCTCCGCTTCTACCTGCGGGTCTAGCCTCCACACGGCTCGACGGGCCCTTCCGCGCCAGGAATAAACGGCGCGGGAGGGTCCTTGTCGTTCGGGTAGCATGATCTCCGCCCCGCGGCCGGTCACTCCGGGCGCGGTCAC
This sequence comes from Micromonospora sp. NPDC023814, assembly GCF_040639595.1. NCBI lineage: Bacteria > Bacillati > Actinomycetota > Actinomycetes > Micromonosporales > Micromonosporaceae > Micromonospora > Micromonospora sp. NPDC023814. The sequence continues at coordinate 61,914 of NZ_JBFAAF010000039.1, read as the reverse complement.
ACGGAAAGGGGGTGGCGCCGATGCCACGGGAAAAGGGGCGCAAGGTCGTCGCCTCCAACAAGAAGGCCCGGCACGACTACTCGATCCTCGACACGTACGAGGCGGGCATGGCGCTGACCGGCACCGAGGTCAAGTCGCTGCGGGCCGGGCGCGCGTCGCTGGTCGACGCGTTCGCCCAGGAGCGCAACGGCGAGCTGTACCTGCACGGGATGCACATCCCGGAGTACACGCAGGGCACCTGGACCAATCACGAGCCGAGGCGGACCCGCAAGCTGCTGCTCAAGCGGCTGGAGATCGACCGGCTGATCGGCAAGACCCGCGAGGGCGGCCTGACCATGGTGCCGTTGCAGGTCTACTTCTCCGACGGCTGGGCCAAGGTCGAGATCGCCCTGGCCAAGGGCAAGAAGTCGTACGACAAGCGGCAGGACCTCGCCAAGCGGGACGCGGACCGGGAGATCGCCCGGGTCACCGGCCGGCGCGGCAAGGGGATGGATGACTGATCTGTCTGCTTTGTCCGGGTCGGCGCGCCGACCCGGGGCTCGGGATGAAACCCGTTGCGGCAGGCGTTAGGCTTGGTGGAGCCGCCACAGGGGCGGCCCGTCGAGGGGGTGACTGGTTTCGACTTCGTACGTTGCGGCAGGGGAAGCGAGCCGAGGAAGCCGACGTCGTCTCGAGAATCGTTCGTCGGAAACCAATAAGCGCCAAGAACAATCGCGCTGACTTCGCTCTCGCCGCCTGAGGCGAGTAGCAAGTCTGTCGGCCTGGGAGCGCCTTCGACCCAGTTAGCCGGCATCAGCTAGAAGGCTGGCCAACCGGACCCGGTCGCGGGGTCCGTGCGGCGAGATCAATCAGCGACTGGGCCCGTCACACCGACTCGCTCGCGTGATCGGAGGGGCCGAGTAGAGGCACAGCGAGCTGCGCTCGGAGAAGCCCTGACAAGGCGGCGAAGGACCCGGGTTCGATTCCCGGCACCTCCACCACCAGTCGATGCGCCCCGGTCCACCGGACCGGGGCGCATCGTCGTCTCCGGGCCCGGACGCGAGGGGAAGGGCCCGGACGTGGGGCCCGTGGGGCCGGAGGGGGCTTCTGCGGCCGACGGGGCAGATGAGGTGCCGCCGCCTCTGGACAGGGCAAACGCGCCGGGTCCACCATCGCTGTACGCGGTCAGACGCGACGCGGGAGGTGCCCATGGTCACCGGTCCGATCCAGCAGCCGTCCACCGTCTCCGGGGCGCTCCGGCCGCCCGCCGCCCGCCGGCCCCCCGCCACCCTGCTCGGGGACCTGCACGCGCTCACCCGGGCCCTGGCGGTCCCGCCGGCCGAGCCGCGCTGGCGGGAGCGGGTCCTGCTCCGGCTGGGGCCCGTGCGGCAGGGCTTCGCGGAGCACGTCCGGGTCACCGAGGGGCCCGCCGGACTCTACGCCGAGCTGCTCGGCCAGGCGCCCCGGCTGGAACACGGGGTGCGGCTGCTGGCCCGGGAGCACGCCGCCATCGCCGCCGCGCTGGCCGCCCTGCACCGGGCGGCGGAACTGCCGGAGGCGTCGGCCGACGACCTCCTCGGCCGGGCCGGGCACCTGGTGCGCGCCCTCGCCCGGCACCGGCAGCGCGGCGCGGACCTCATCTGGCAGGCGTACGAGACGGATCTCGGCGGGGAGACCTGAGCGCGGGAACCGGCGGCGGCGACCCGGCGTCCAACCGACATGCGCCGTACCGCCGCCCTGCTGGGCCTGCCGCTGTTGATGATCGTTGCCGGGTGCGCCCCGGCCGGCTCCGAGCCGATCGAGCTCTCCGACGGCGACCCCCGCCGGATGGCGTTCACGTCCCGGGCCACCGAGGTCGCCGAGGCGTGGCGACCGACCCCGGCGTGGGCGACCGGATACGTGCCGGTGCAGGACCCGACGGTGCTGCTCGGCGATCCAGGCTTCACCGAGGCGACCAGGACGGCCTTCCAGAGCGGCTGGTACCGCGACCAGGTCGACCTGCCCGCCGACCGGCCCGCCGACGGCACCATCCGGTTCCCGGACGGCACGCTCACCGTGCCGCTGATCAGCGCGGCCACCGCCTACGGGCAGCTCGACCAGGGCGATCCGCCGCCGTGCGGTGGCCGGCCGAAGGGCCCTGCCGGGCCGAACGGCCCCGGCCGGCCCGGCCCCGGCGGCCCCACCATCGAGCCCGGCCCCGACGGCCCGGTCAGCAGCACCCCGCAGACCGCCTGCGTCCCGCTGACCGTCACCGCCGTGAAGCTGGGCACGGCGCCCGTGCGCACCAGCCGCGGCGAGGCGCAGGTGCCGGCGTGGCTGTTCACCGTGGAGGAACTCTCCGCGCCGGTGGCCCGGGTCGCCGTGGCGCCTTCGGCCGTCACCGCCCTGCCCGAGCCGGCCGCGCCGGCGAGCCCGGCCCCGCCGGGCGTGGTCGGCGCCCAGGACCTGCGGTCCGTCGACGGCGCCACGCTGACCTGGCGGCTCGGCGTGGGCAGCTGCGACACCGGGATCACCCCGCTGGTGCAGGAGCGCGACGACGTGGTGGTGGTCGGCGGCGGCGTCACCACCGCCACCGGCCAGTGCACCATGATGCTGAAGCTCGAGCCGGTCACCGCCACGCTGAAGGCGCCGCTCGGCGACCGGCCGGTGCTCGACGTGCTCACCGGCGCGCCGCTGCGACTCACCACGAGCTGACGGGGCGCCGGCTCGCGGGAGGCGGGCCGGTGCTGACGGGGTGGCGACTCACGGCCCAGGTCATCGCTGCCCGGGTGGCGGGTCAGAGGAGCCGGGGCACCTCGGTGCTGACGGGCACCGGCAGCACCGTCGGGCCGTCCGCCCGCAGTCCGGTGGCCAGGGCGTCGCCGAGCTGGTCCGGGTGTGTCACGACGGTCGCGGTGCAGCCGTATCCGCGGGCGATGGCGGTGATGTCCAGCCCCGGCAGGTCCAGCCCGGGCACCCCGGGGGTGTCCTTGAAGTCGGCGAACGACTTCAGGATGGCGTACTGCTGGTTCACCGGCACCACGACGACCAGCGGCAGGCGCAGCTGCGCGGCGGTCCAGAGGGCCTGCACCGAGTAGTGGAACGAGCCGTCCCCGATGACCGCGACCACCGGCCGGCCCCGGCCGGTGTCGCGTTGCGCCAGCGCGATGCCGACGGCCGCCGGCAGGCCGTACCCGAGGCCGCCGCTGGCCATGGTGAAGTACGACCCGGGGCGGGTGCTGCGCAGCCGGCGACGCAGCGCCGGCAGGTTGGACGGCGACTCCTGCACCAGGATCCCGTCGGCGGGCCAGTGCCCGGCCAGCGCCGCGAAGAGCGCGTCCGGTGCCGGCGGCAGCCCGTCCGGCGGCGGGGGCGGGTCGGGGCGCGGCGGCGGCGCCGGCCGGTCGGCCGCCGGCAGCAGGTCGACCAGGGCGGCCAGGGCCAGCCCCGCGTCGCCGAGCAGGCTGTCGCCCACCGGGGCGCGGGCCGCCTCCTCGGGGTCGTCGGTGACGTGCAGCAGGCGGGCGCCGGCGGGCAGATGGTCGCCCGGCACGTGCGGGTAGTAGCGGAACACCGGCGCGCCGACGACCAGCACGGTGTCGCGCCCGTCCAGCGCCTCCGCCAGCGGCCCCGTCGCGAAGGGCAGCACCCCGCGGAAGTGCGGGTGGTCCTCCGGGAACGCGGCCCGCTCCGGCGCGGGGGCCGACCAGACGGGCGCGGCGAGCCGCTCCGCCAGCGCCACCGCGGCCGGCCACCCGCCGGCCCGGTCCACGGCCGCGCCGAGCACCAGCGCGGGCGCGCGGCTGCCGGCCAGGACGGCGGCGAACTCCCGCAGCCGCTGAGGGTCGGGCGCGAACCGGGTGGCCACCGTCCGCACCGGCGGGGGCGGGTCGGCGGGCTGCGCCCAGTCGTCGAGGGGCAGGGAGAGGAAGACCGGCCCGGCTGGCGGCTGCACCGCGGTCGCGTACGCCCGCATGAGCGCCGCCGGGACGTCCTGCGCGCGGACCGGCTCGTGGCTCCACTTCACGTACGGCTGGGGCAGCTCGGTGGCCCGCCTGCTGGTCAGCCGGGGCTCGAGCAGCAGCATCTCCCGGGTCTGCTGGCCGGCGGTGACGATCAGCGGCGTCCGGTTGTGCCAGGCCGTGACCAGGTTGCCCATGCCGTTGCCCGTGCCGGGCGCGGTGTGCAGGTTGACGTGCGCCGGCCGCCCGGTGGCCTGCGCGTAGCCGTCCGCCATACCGACCGCCGACGCCTCGTGCAGGGCGAGCACGTAGTGGAAGTCGTCCGGGAAGTCCCGCAGGAACGGCTCCTCGGTGGAGCCCGGGTTGCCGAAGACGGTGGTCAGGCCGAGGGCACGGAGCAGGTCGTACGTGGTGTCGCGGACCGTTGCCATCGCCCTCCAATCTATCGGGGCGCCCCGGGCATCTCGGGCTTTTCGCCGGCTCCCCCGCCCGTCAGGGGAGCGTGATGGGAAGGGTGATGCCGTCCAGCGCCCGCCCGCAGTCGCAGTCCCGTTCGGCGGGCAGCGCGGCGACCGCGGCCAGCAGCAGGCCCCGCAGCCGGTCGGTGTTCTCGCCGAAGACCCGGAACACCTCCTCCTGGGTCACCGCGCCGCCACCCTCCACGCCCGCGTCGTGATCGGTGACCAGGGCGATCGAGGAGTAGCAGAGGGCCAGCTCGCGGGCGAGGACCGCCTCCGGGTGCCCGGTCATGTTGACCACCGCGCCGCCCATCGAGGCGAACCAGCGCGACTCGGCGCGGGTGGAGAAGCGGGGGCCCTCGACCACCACCACCGTGCCGCCGTCCACCGCCGGGACGGCCCGCCGTGCCGCCGCGGCGAGCAGCGTGCGACGGCCGGCCGGGCAGTACGGGTCGGCGAACGAGACGTGCACGGCGCCCCGGTCGTAGTAGGTCTGCGCGCGCCCGCTGGTGCGGTCGATGAGCTGGTCCGGCACCACGAACGTGCCCGGCCCGAGTTCCGGCCGCAGCCCGCCCACGGCGCACGGGGCGAGCACCTGGCGTACGCCGAGGGAGCGCAGCGCCCAGAGGTTGGCCCGGTACGGGATCAGGTGCGGCGGGTGGCGGTGGTCGCGGCCGTGGCGGGGCAGGAACGCCACCCGCCGGCCGCCCACGTCGGCGATGGTGACGGCGTCGGACGGCGGCCCGTACGGCGTGTCCACCTCGTGCTCGGTCGCGCCGTCGAGCAGCGCGTAGAGCCCAGAGCCCCCGATCACCGCGAGTTCCGCCGTGACGCCCATCAGTCCTCCCTCATGACTGTCGATCACCCGACCGTCAGACCTTAACCACCGCCCCGGGGGCAGGCTATGGTGCCAGGCATGGCGTTGACGGCGCGGACGGCACCGGTGCCCCCGGGCGTCCCGGTGCGGTCGGTCTGACGGGGGTCCGGCATGCAGGGAGAGGGGCAGGCGATCGGCGGGCGGGCTACGGGGTCGATGGCCGGGCGGCTGCTGGTCGCGACGCCGGCGCTGAAGGACCCGAACTTCGACCGTACGGTCGTGCTGCTGGTCGCGCACGAGCCCGGCGGCGCCCTCGGCGTGGTGCTCAACCGGGCGACCGAGGTGCCGGTCGCCGAAGTGCTGGGCGACTGGAGCGGCCTGGCCCGCGATCCGGCGGTGCTCTTCGAGGGCGGGCCCGTGCAGCCCGACTCGGCGATCTGCCTGGCCCGGATGCGCCACCCGGTGCAGCGGCTCAGGGGCTTCCAGCAGATCTCCGGCGCGGTCGGCACGCTCGACCTGTCGGTCGACCCGGAGCGGTTGCGGGAGGGCATCAGCGGCATCCGCGTCTTCGCCGGCTACTCCGGCTGGGGCTCGGGCCAGTTGGAGCAGGAGATCGAGGACGGCTCCTGGTTCGTGCTGGACGCGCTTCCCGGCGACGGCTTCGTGGACCGGCCCGACGACCTGTGGCCGATGGTGCTGCGCCGGCAGGGCGGCATGATGGCGGCGGTCGCCCACTTCCCGCCGGACGTGGCGCTCAACTGACCCGCCGGCGAGTGGGGACCCCGCGAGATGACCATGCGGCGGGGCGTGTGTATAGTTCTCTCGTGCCCGGGCGACCGGGACAACCGCAAGGGGCCGTGGCGCAGCTGGTAGCGCACCACACTGGCAGTGTGGGGGTCAGGGGTTCGAGTCCCCTCGGCTCCACCCTTGCGAAACGCCCTGGTGAGGGACATCCTCCACCAGGGCGTTTGGCGTTTCTGCTGCTCTTGGCCCGCTACGTACCCCAGCCAGATCGGCACCGGCAGGTGCCGGCTGGCAGCGGTGCGGCGCTTCAGGCGGATGTGACCCGGTAACCGCCGCTTCGCACCGTGAAGAACGGCGCGGGCGCCATGACGGGTGCGTTCGGGCTCCCGGCCATGCACTTGGCCAGGTTCTCCAGTGGTCCTGTCGAGCCCATCTGGTCGAGGCTGTGCCCGGAGTCGTCGTCACCACCGTCGAAGACGGTGAAGCCGAGGTGCTTGCCCAGCCAGCTCTGATTCAGCTCGGGCGAGGCCTTCGTGACGATCGCGGTCAGTGTCGAGGCTCGGCCGCTGGTCATCACGCAGTTCACCTCTCCTTCGGCCCAGAGGGTGAGATCCAAGGCGGCCACCCGGTGGTAGACGCGGACCGTTCCCTCGGCGTCGGCCGGGTGAGGGACCTGACCTGTGGCGGCGGAGACGGCGTGGGCGTCGAAAGTGAAACGGACGTCGTCGTCGGGCGCCTGGGGGTAGAAGACCCGTGCGGACCCGGTCACGCTCGCCGTCGACTGCGTCCGGGTGGCGGCCGCCCCCGGCGAAGCGGCCGGGACGGCGGACGCGGTCACCGTCGCCATGCTGAGGACCACCAACGTACGGAAGCCTGCTCTGGTCATGCGTTCTCCTGGGGTGAGCGGATTGTGTTCTCGGCTCGCAGCATCACAAGCCCTCGCGGGCCGCCGCCTCCCCCGCACGAGTGATCTTGCGAACGGCAACGGAATTGATCGTGGGATTGGTTATAATCGAAGTGTGTCAATGGAAGTGCCGTGCCGTCGCTGGTGAAATGGTCGGGGTGGCCGTCGGGCACACATCGGTTTCGTCGTGGTGTCGGACCCGGACATACATCGTTGCCTGTCGGAATTGCCACTCTGTCCCGGCAACCAGATCGCTCGGTGAAGGGGGAGAACGGGTGTTCCGAATGATGCGGAGAATGGCGGTCGCGGTGACGGCGGCGGCGGCGCTGGTCGGCGTGGTGGGTGCCCCGGCGCAGGCGGCAGTCGACCCGTACACGCCGGAGGCGGTGTGCGGTGCCGGGTACACGCGGATCGACCAGGACCCGATCCGCAAGGACACCGGCGAGCTGCTGGGTACGGTCCACCTGCTGCGCAACAACCTGACCGGCTACGCGTGCGTGGTGACGCTCAAGTCGGCGTACGTCGGGGTGGCGACCCGCACCGGGGTCTACGCCGACACGGACTACGCGTCGCCGGTTCAGGACGAGGGGCTGAAATTCTACTACGCCGGCCCGGCCAAGACGTACGTGGGCCTGGGTGGCTGCGTTCTCTGGAGCGGCTCGATGGCGGACTCGTCCGGCACCGTCTGGTACCACGCTCGGGCCAACCCGGCCGTCGGTGGAATCGTCACCTGCGGGGACGTCTCGCACCCGCAGTAAATGAACTGCCAAGTGTGTGGACGGGTCGGTGGTGCGATTCCACCGGCCCGTCCGGCAATCACGTCGACACCATTTCCGGACTTTGCGGGAAGCGGTGGGGCTCAGCCGAGGTGGCGGTCGATCTCGGCCAGCTCCTCGGCGGTGAAGTCGAGGTTGTCCAGCGCGGCGATGTTCGCCTCCAGTTGGGGCACGCTGCTCGCCCCGATGATCAGGCTCGTCATCCGCGGATCGCGCAGCGCCCAGGCGAGCGCGAGCTGCGCCAGGGACTGGCCGCGCCGCTCGGCGATCGCGCCGAGCGTCCGGATGGTGGCCATCTTCTCCTCGCCGAGGTCGCGCTCGCTGAGGAAGACGCTGGTGCGCACCCGGGAGTCCGCGGGGATCCCACCGAGGTAGCGGTCGGTGAGCAGGCCCTGGGCGAGCGGGCTGTAGGCGATGCAGCCCGCGCCGACCCGCTCCAGCGTGTCGAGCAGGCCGTCGTCCTCCGTCCAGCGGTTGAGCATCGAGTAGGACGGCTGGTTGATCAGCAGCGGCGTGCCCAGCTCGCGCAGGATCGTGGCGGCCCGCTCGGTCTGCTCCGAGTCGTAGTTGGAGATGCCGACGTAGAGCGCCTTGCCGGAGCGGACGACGGCGTCCAGCGCGCCCATCGTCTCCTCCAGCGGCGTGTCCGGGTCGAAGCGGTGCGAGTAGAAGATGTCGACGTAGTCCAGCCCGAGGCGGCGCAGCGACTGGTCCAACGAGGAGACCAGGTACTTGCGGGAACCCCATTCGCCGTACGGGCCCGGCCACATCAGGTAGCCGGCCTTGCTGGAGATCACCAGCTCGTCCCGGTACGCCCTGAGGTCCGTGGCGAGCATCCGGCCGAAGTTCTCCTCGGCGGCGCCCGGCGGCGGGCCGTAGTTGTTGGCCAGGTCGAAGTGGGTCACGCCGAGGTCGAAGGCGCGGCGGACGATGTCCCGCTGCCGCTCGTACGGGCGGTCCGGGCCGAAGTTGTGCCACAGCCCGAGCGAGATCGCGGGCAGCCGCAGCCCGCTGCGCCCGCTGCGCCGGTAGGTCATCGTCTCGTAGCGGTCGTCCTCTGCCAGGTACGTCACGCCCCGACCCTAGCCGCCCGCCCGATCCGACGCGGAGGTCAGAGGTCGTAGCGGAGGCGGGGCAGGGTGCGGCCGGTGGAGGGGGAGACGCAGGTGCCGGTGAGTACCGCGCCGACGTGCCGGTAGAAGGCCTCGGCGCCCGGGTCCGCCTCGATCCACAGCGTACGGGCGCCAGCGGCGCGGGAGGCGGCCACGGCGTGGTCGAACAGCACCCTGCCGGCGCCGGTGCCGATCGCCGGCGGGTCCACGAAGAGCATGTCCAGCTCCAGTTCGGGCGGCGTGCTGGCGAGCACCACCAGGCCCACCACCCGGCCGTCCCGCTCGGCCACCGCCACGTGTCGGGCGGTCACGTCCGCCGGCGTCAGCGTCAGCTCCGTACGGCAGCGGGCCAGGAACTCGGTGTCGTATCCCCAGTGGCCCTTGGAGCGCAGCGCCAGCTCGGTCAGCTCGGTCGCCTCGTCGGGCCGGGCGGGCCGGATGAGGAATCGCACCCGCCCATTGTGCCGGAGTCGCGGCGAGCGGCGCCGGGCCGGCACCGGGCGCTGCCGCTCGGTGCGCGAGCCCGAACGGGCGTACCGTCCCTCTTGTCCGGGTAGGTTCGGTGCCATGCGCTTCGTCCAACTCGACACCCCGAAGCCCCTGTCCAAGATCGGCCTCGGCACCTGGCAGTTCGGGTCCCGGGAGTGGGGCTACGGCCCCGGGTACGAGCGCCGGGCGGTGGACATCGTCCGGCGGGCGGTCGACCTCGGCATCACCCTCTTCGACACCGCCGAGCTGTACGGCTTCGGCCGCAGCGAGCGGATCCTCGGGGAGGCGCTCGGCGACGACCGGCACAAGGTCGTGCTCGCCACCAAGATCTTCCCGGTCCTGCCGGTCGCCCCGGTGGTGCAGCAGCGGGCGGTCGCCTCGGCCGCCCGGCTCGGCGTCACCCACCTCGACCTCTACCAGGTGCACCAGCCCCACCCGCTGGTCGCCGACCACACCACCATGCGCGGCATGCGCGCGTTGCAGGACGTCGGGCTGGTCGGCGAGGTCGGGGTCAGCAACTACGGCCTGCGCCGCTGGCAGGTCGCCGAGGCGGCGCTCGGCCGGCGGGTGCTGAGCAACCAGGTCCGGTACAGCATGGTCGACCGCGGGCCCGAGCACGACCTGCTGCCGTACGCCCGGCAGGCCGGCCGGGTGGTGATCGCGTACAGCCCGCTGGCCCAGGGCTTCCTGTCCGGCCGGTACGACGCGAGGAACCCGCCGAGCGGGGCGGTGCGCCGGGCCAACCCGTACTTCCTGCCGGAGAACCTGGAACGCGGCGCGGCGCTGATCGACACCCTGCGGCAGGTGGCCGACGCGCACGACGCCACCCCAAGCCAGATCGCCCTGGCCCACCTGCTGCGCCACCCCTGCGTGGTGGCCATCCCCGGCGCGTCCGGCGTCGAGCAGGTGGAACGCAACGCGGCGGCCGCCGAGATCGACCTGGCCGACGACGAGTACGCCGCGCTGGCCCGCGCGGCGAAGGAGTTCCGCCCGATCACCGGGCTGGCGGCGATGCCCCGCCTGCTCCGGGCCCGAACCGGAAAGTGAGCCCGATGGACGACATCACCGCGCTGATCCTCGACGACCACGCCGCCTTCCGGCGGGGCTTCGCCCGCCTCGACGACGCCCGCGACGAGCACGAGCTGCTGGCGATCTGGGACGCGCTCGCACTGCACCTCGACATCCACGCCGAGGCGGAGGAGGCGATCCTCTACCCGCACCTGGTGCGCCACGGCGACGACGGCGAGGCCGAAACCGTCGACGCCATCGGCGACCACAACAAGATCCGCGACGCGGTCGCCGAGTCCAAGCTGCACCCGGTGGGCTCCGACCGGTGGTGGGCGGCGGTGCGTACCGCCCGCCGGGAGAACAGCGAGCACCTCGCCGAGGAGGAGGACGAGGCGCTGCCCGACTTCCGCCGGCACGCGAGCGACGAGCTGCGCGCCGAGCTGGGCCGCCGCTGGCTGACCTTCTACGGCGAGCACAAGAACGGCCGCGACCTGCCCTTCGCCGACAAGGACCCGCAGCGCTACGTCGACGAGCACCGCTGACCCGCCCCTCGTCCGACCGGCGGCCGGGCCACCGATCTCCCCGACGCGGGGGAGCCGGCGCGGGGCGGCCCCGGGACAGAATGGGCGGGTGAAGCCCCGCACCGTCCTCGCCCCGCTGGTGGCCGGCAGCACCTGGCGGCGTGGAGTGTTCCTGCTGCTCGGCGGGGTGCTCGTGCTGCCGTACGTGCTGCTGGCGGTGGCCTTCGCGCAGATGCTCACGCAGTCGGACGTGCCCCGGCCGCTGGTGCTGGGGTTGCTCGTCGTCGCAGCGACCATCGCGGCGGTCCCGGTCTTCCTCGACGGCCCCCGGGCGCTGGAGATCGCGGCCGCGCGGGCCCTGCTCGGCGTCGACCTGCCCGACCCGGCGCCCGGGCACGTCGCCGACCGCGAGACCCGGCTGCGTTCGGCGCTCTGGATCGGGCTGCACCTGGTCAGCGGCGGGCTGGTGGTGGCCGCCCTGTTCAGCGCGGTGCCGATGGCGCTGGCCTTCATCGGCCAGCAGTTCGGCCTCGACACCGGGATGACCGGCGGAGACCGGTTCGGGCCGTTCGACGGGCGGGACACCGGCTGGCTGACCCTCACGGGCATCGTGGTGCTGGTGGCGCTCGGCTACACCGTCGCCGGGCTGGGCGCGCTGGCCGTGTCGATGGCCCCGGTGCTGCTCGGCCCGGCCCAGGCGGAACGGATCGCGGCCCTGGAGGCCCGCGCCGCCCGGCTCGCCGAACGCAACCGGCTGGCCCGGGAGCTGCACGACTCGGTGGGGCACGCGCTCACCGTCGCCACTCTCCAGGCGGGGGCGGCCCGCGAGCTGCTCGACCGGGACCCGGAGTTCGCCCGGCGCGCGCTGACCGCGATCGAGGAGGCCGGGCGCACCGCCATGGACGACCTGGACCACGTGCTCGGGCTGCTGCGCGAGCCCGCGGGCGGGCGGGCCGCGCCCGCCCCGCAGCGTACGCTCGCCGACCTGGACCGGCTGGTGGCCGACACCCGCGCGGCCGGCCTGCCCGTCGACGCGCGGTGCGCCGGCGACCTCGCCGACCTGCCCGCGGCCGTCTCCCGGGAGGGCTACCGGATAGTCCAGGAAGGGCTGACCAACGCCGCCCGGTACGGTCGGGGGCCGGTCACGCTGCGCCTGGGCGTCCACGCCGACGCGCTGGAGCTGGAGCTGGACAACGCGGTGGGCCGCCGGCGCCGCGCCGACCCGGGCCGGGGCGGCCGGGGCCTGGACGGGATGCGGGAGCGGGTGCTGCTGCTCGGCGGCCGGCTGACCGTCGGGCCCGACGGCGACCGCTGGCGGATCGAGGTACGGCTGCCGTTCGAGGGGACCCGATGACCGACACCGCGACGACCGCCACCGGCGTGCTGATCGTCGACGACGACGAGCTGATCCGGGTGGGGCTGCGGGCCATCCTCGACGCCCAGCCCGACCTGCGGGTGCTCGGCGAGGCCACCGACGGCGCGGAGGTGCCGCCGCTGGTCGCCCGGCTGCGCCCCCAGGTGGTGCTGATGGACGTGCGGATGCCCGGCATCGACGGCATCCAGGCCACCCGGCGGCTGCTCGCCACCTCGGCCGACCCGCCCCGGGTGCTGGTGGTGACCACGTTCGCCAACGACGAGTACGTCTACGACGCGCTCCGCGCCGGGGCCAGTGGGTTCCTGCTCAAGCGGGCCCGGCCGGCGGAGGTGGTGGAGGCGGTCCGGGTGGTCGCGCGGGGCGAGTCGCTGCTGTTCCCCGCCGCCATCCGCCGCCTCGCCGGGGCGTACGGGGGGCGGGGCGCCGACCGGCTGGAGGCCGCCCGGCTCACCGACCGGGAGGCCGAGGTGCTGCGGCTGATGACCACCGGCCTGTCCAACCCCGAGATCGCCGCGCACCTCGTGGTGGGCGTGGAGACGGTGAAGACCCACGTCGGCAACGTGCTGGCCAAGCTCGGCGTGCGCGACCGCACCCAGGCGGTGATCGCGGCGTACGAGTCGGGGTTCGTCACCCCGTCGGGCTGAGGAGGCTCCTCCGGGTTCAGCAGGTGGTTCCCTCCAGAGGGGGAGTGGGTTCACCGCCGCACGGGAGGGAACGCGGGGCCTGCCGGCCGAGGCTGGAGGCATGACGACGACCCTTCCGCCCACCCGCCGTCCGGCCGTGCACCGGTCGGCCCGGCTCGCCCCGCTCGCCGCCGCGTGGCTCGGCCTGTGGGGCGTGCTCGCCCTCGTCTCCACCGTCACCGGCGCCGGCTACCCGTTCGGCGCGAACGACCCCGGCGGTGACATGAACCTGCTGCGGCTGGTCCCGACCGCCGTCGGGCCACCGCTGTTCGCCGCGCTGCTGCTCGGCGCCGCCGTCACCGCGCTCGCCATGACCGGCCAGCGGCGTCCGGGCCGGTCGCTGCGCGCGCTGCTGTCGGCGTACGCCTGGGCGGTCGCGTTCCTGCTGGCCGTCGTCGTGCCGGACGTGGGAGTGCTGACCATCCTCGGGTACGCCCCGACCCTGATCATCGGTGCGCCGTTCGGCTGGCCGCCGGTGGACTACGCCGACGTCTTCACCTGGGCGCTGTTCGCCCGGTTCGCGGCCGTCGTCGGCGGGGTGCTGCTCGCCGGGGCCGTGCTGGGCTGGCAGCGGCGCACCGCCGGCGCCTGCCCGGGGTGCGGGCGCGACGGCACCGACCACGGCTGGACCTCGCCCGCCTCGGCCACCCGCTGGGGGCGCTGGGCGGCCTGGGTCGCGGCCACCATCCCGGCCCTGTACGCCGTCACCCGGCTCGCCTGGGCGGCCGGCATCCCGCTCGGCATCGAGCAGGCGTTCCTCGACGAGATGCGGGCGACCGGGCTGGTGTGGGCGGGCGCCGGGCTGGGCGGGTTCGCGCTGGTGGGCGCGATCCTCACGCTGGGGCTGGTGCAGCGCTGGGGCGAGCGGTTCCCGCGCTGGATGGTCGGCCTGGCCGGGCGGCCGGTGCCGGTGAGGCTGGCCGTGGTCCCGGCCACCCTGGTCGCGGTGGCGGTCACCGCGGCGACCCTCGGCCTGCTCGCCACCCCGGACTTCTGGGCCTTCGGCGAGGTCAGCCTGGCCACCGCGCCGATGCTGCTGTGGCCGTTCTGGGGCGTCGCGCTCGGCGCGGCCACGTACGCGTACCACCTGCGCCGCCGGGGCGCCTGCGGAGGCTGCGGCCGAGGCTGAGCCGTACCGACGGCGGGGGGCGCCCGGTCGACGGACCGGGCGTCCCCGCCGCCGTGAGCTAGCGTGGGTCGGGTGACTGCGCCTTCCCCGGTTACCCCGGTCCCACCGGCCGACCTACCCGGCACGCTCGGCGCGCTGCGGGCGGCCGGCCACGCGTACCGCACGGTCAAGCAGGAACTCCGCGAGAACCTCCTGGCCCGGATGCGCTCCGGCGCCGACCGCTTCCCCGGCATCGTCGGCTACGACGACACCGTGCTGCCCGAGGTCGAGCGGGCGCTGCTCGCCGGGCACGACATGGTGCTGCTCGGCGAGCGGGGCCAGGGCAAGACCCGGCTCATCCGCTCGCTGGTCGGGCTGCTCGACGAGTGGACCCCGGTGATCGCCGGCTCGGTGCTCAACGAGCACCCGCTGCACCCGCTCACCCCCGCCTCTCAGGCGCTGGTCGCCGAGGCCGGCGACGACCTGCCGGTCGCGTGGCTGCACCGCTCGATGCGCTACGGCGAGAAGCTGGCCACCCCGGACACCAGCGTCGGCGACCTGATCGGCGACGTCGACCCGATCCGGATCGCCCAGGGGCGCACCCTCGGCGACCCGGAGACCATCCACTTCGGTCTCGTACCGCGCACCAACCGGGGCATCTTCGCGGTCAACGAGCTGCCCGACCTGGCCGAGCGGATCCAGGTCGCGCTGCTCAACGTGCTGGAGGAGCGGGACATCCAGGTCCGCGGCTACCAGCTGCGGCTGCCGCTGGACCTGTTCCTGGTGGCCAGCGCCAACCCGGAGGACTACACCAACCGGGGCCGGATCATCACCCCGCTGAAGGACCGCTTCGGCGCGGAGGTCCGCACCCACTATCCGGTCGACCTCGACCTGGAGCTGGCCCTGATCCGGCAGGAGGCCGACCTGGTCGCCGAGGTGCCGGAGCACGTGCTGGAGGTGCTCGCGCGGTTCGCCCGGGCGGTGCGCGAGTCGCCGTCGGTGGACCCGCGCTCCGGCGTCTCCGCCCGGTTCGCGATCGCCGCCGCCGAGACGGTCGCCGCCGCCGCGCTGCGCCGCGCCGGACTCCTCGCCGCCGGTGCCGACGGGGTGCGCCCCGAGGCGCCGGTGGCCCGGGTGGGCGACGCGGTGTCGGTGACGTCGACACTGCGCGGGAAGGTGGAGTTCGAGAGCGGCGAGGAGGGGCGGGAGGTCGAGGTCCTCGGTCACCTGCTGCGGACCGCGACCGCCGAGACGTTCCGGGCCCGGCTGGCGGGGCTGGACCTGTCCGGTTTCACCGCCCTGGTCGACGAGGACGCGGTGATCGAGACGGGCGAGCTGGTCAGCTCCGCGGAACTGCTGCGCCAGGTGGGCACCGTTCCCGGGCTGGCCAAGGCGCTGGACCGGCTCGGCCTGGGCGACGCGCCCACCCCCGAGCAGGCCGCCGCCGGCGTCGAGTTCGTCCTGGAGGGGCTGCACCTGACCCGCCGGCTCGGCAAGGACGTCACGGACTCCGGCCGAACCCGCTACGGCGGTCGGGCCTGAGCATGGCCGGCAACCGGTTCCGGTACGGGCAGTGGCGCGGCGGTCCCGACCCGCTCGCACCCCCGTACGACGTGCGGGGCGCGGTGGACGCCGTCGGCGCGGAGGTGCTGGCCGGCGGCAGCCTCCGGGAGGCGTTGCGCGACCTGCTGCGCCGGGGCCCGCACGGGCGCGGCGGCCTCGACGACCTGGCCGCCCGGGCGAGGCGGCTGCGCCGGGAGGCGCTGCGTCGGGGCGACCTGGACGGGGCGGTCACCCGGGCCCGGGCCCTGCTCGACCAGGCGCTCGCCGCCGAACGGGACGAGCTGCGCGGGCGCGACGGCGACGCCGCGCGGTTCGCCGAGGCGGTGCTGGACAACCTGCCCCGCTCGACCGCCCGGGCGGTGGCGGAGCTGGCGGGCTACGGGTGGGCCAGCGACGAGGCGCGCCGGACGTACCAGCGGATCCTGGACGGGCTCCGCGACGACGTGCTGGGCCAGCGCTTCGCCGGCCTGCGCGACGCGGTGCGGGCCTCGGCGGACCCGGCCGCCCAGCGGCGGCTGGCCGAGATGATGCGCGACCTGAACGACCTGCTGGCCCGGCACGCCCGGTCCGAGGACACCACCGACGCGTTCGCCGAGTTCATGCGCCGGCACGGCGAGTTCTTCCCGGAGCAGCCGGCCGACGTCGACGAGCTGGTCGACGTGCTGGCCCGCCGGTCGGCCGCCGGGGAGCGGCTGCTGCGCTCGCTGTCCGACCGACAGCGGGAGGAGCTGGCGGGTCTGATGCGGCAGTCGCTCGGCGACCGGCTCGCCGGGGAACTGGCCGCGTTGGACGCCAACCTCCGTGCGCTCCGGCCCGACCTGCACGGGGGCCGTGGCGAGCGGGTGCGCGGCGACCGGCCGCTCGGCTACGGCGAGGCCGCCGGCGCGCTCGGCGAGATCGCCGAACTGGACGAGCTGCTCGACCAGCTCGACCAGGAGCACCCGGGCGCCACCCTGGACGACGTCGACGTCGACGCGGTGGCCCGGACGCTGGGCCGCGACGCCGCCGACGACGTACGCCGGCTGCGGGAGCTGGAGCGGGAACTGCGCCGGCAGGGATGGGTGAGCCGGGACGCCGACGGGCTGACCCTGAGCCCGAAGGCGCTGCGCCGGCTCGGCGGCACCGCGCTGCGGCGGGTCTTCGCCGACCTGACGGCCGGGCCGCGCGGCCAGCACGACCTGCGCTCGGCGGGCGCCGCCGGCGAGGTCAGCGGGGGCTCCCGCCCGTGGGAGTACGGCGACGAGCAGCCCCTGGACGTGGTGCGGACGCTGACCCGGGCCGTCCGTCGCGCCGGGACGGGCGTGCCGGTGCAGCTGGCCGTCGAGGACTTCGAGGTGGTGGAGACCGAGCGGCGGGCGTCGGCGGCGGTGGCGCTCTGCGTCGACCTTTCCTACTCGATGATCTCGCAGGGCCGGTGGGGCCCGATGAAGCAGACCGCGCTGGCGCTGGCGCACCTGATGGCCACCCGGTTCCCGCAGGACGCGCTGCAGATCGTCGGGTTCGGCCGGGAGGCGCTGCCACTGAACCAGCAGGAGTTGGCCGCCGTCGAGCCGGACATGCAGCAGGGCACGAACCTCCAGCACGCGCTGCGGCTGGCCGGCCGGCACCTGCGCCGGCACCCGGGCGCCGAGCCCGTGGTGCTGGTGGTCACCGACGGGGAGCCGACCGCCCACCTGGACCCGGACGGCGGGGAGGCGGTGTTCCACTGGCCACCGCTGCCGGAGACGATCGGGGCGACCGTCCGCGAGGTGGACCGGCTGACCCGCTACGGCGCCACGCTCAACCTGTTCATGCTCGGCGACGACCCCGGCCTGCGCCGCTTCGTCGACGCCGTCGCCCGCCGTTCGAAGGGCCGCATGTTCACCCCCGACCTCGAAGACCTCGGCGAGTACGTCGTCTCCGACTACCTCCGCGCCCGCCAGCCCCGTCGCCGCTGACCCCGCTGGTCGGCTGGGCCGCCGCGATGGCTGGGCCACTCGGACGGCTGGGCGCTTTGGATGGCTGGGCTGCCGTGACGGTTGGTTGCTCGGACGGCCGGCCGTGCCGGCGGCGGGGCTGTTCGGACAATCTCGCCGTTTCGTGGATCGTTCCGGCGGCTGCTGCCGCCAGCCGAGCGCGGCGTCAGTGCGTGGGGCGGCTCGGCAGGATGCCGGCTCCTGGTCTCATTCGTGGGGCAGCTCGACAGCGCCGACCACGGGCAGGCCGCGAGGGTGGCTGGCGGTCGTTCACTCAGCGCCCGGCCGCGTTCGCCGTCCGCTGGCCGCGTTCGCCGTCCGCCGGCTCCAGGTTCAGGTCCGGGCCGCGTTCCCGGTGGGCCCCGTCCGGGTGAACCACGTGCGGGAACGCTGGGGCGGACGGCGCTGGGCGGGATTCACTGAGGGCATGGACAGCGGGGCGTTGCGAGGGGCGTACGAGGAGGTGCTCGCCGAGGTCGACGCGGGCGGGTTCGGGCCACCGCCGGCCGGGCAGCTCAGCGCCGAACAGATCGTCGCCCACCTCGCCGCCAACGACGAGCTGATGACCGAGGCGACGGAGGCGGTCATCGCCGGTTCGCCGTTCGCGTACTACGACCTGGAGACCATTCACCGTCCGCAGGTGGACGCGCTGGTCGTCGAGTGCGGCGGGCTGGACGGGCTGGCCACCCTGCTGCGGGCCACCAGCCAGAAGCTCTGCGTGTTGACCGAGCGGCTAGGCCCGGCGGCGGAGACCCCGGTCGAGACGCACCTGCGTGAGGGCTTCGACCTGGTCGTCGACGACACCCTGCCCTGGGGCCGCACCCTCGACCTGCACACCCGCGTCCACCTCCCGAAACACCTGGCCCAACTCCGCATGCTCCGCACCTCCTGACCCCACCCGTCCCCACTCCGCGATCTTGCACTTGTCGCCCCGACAAACCGCGATGAAAAAGGGCGAATGCCGGGCCGAAAGTGCAAGATCGCGGGGGGATGGCGGGCGGGCGGGGCGCGGGGGCGGGGCGGGGCGGGGCGCGGGGCGCGGGGAGGGGAGGGGAGGGGAGGGGTCAGGGGTGGTGGAAGGTGCGGCGGTAGGTCGACGGGGTCACGCCGATGCGCTGGTGCAACTGTTGCCGGAGCGCCGCGGCGGTGCCGAAGCCGGAGCGGCGGGCGACCTGGTCGACGGTGAGGTCGGTCGTCTCCAGCAGCAGCCGGGCGTGGTCGGTGCGCTGCTGGAGCAGCCACTGCGCCGGGCTCATCCCGGTCTCCGAGCGGAAGCGCCGGGTGAAGGTCCGCACACTCATCCGGGCCTGTCCGGCCAGGTCGCGCAGGCTGACCGGCTCGTGCAGCCGATGGCGGGCCCACTCCCGCGCCCCGGCCGTGCCCGCGTCCGCCGTCTTCGGCACGGGGCGCTCGATGTACTGGGCCTGGCCGCCGTCGCGCCACGGCGGGACCACGCAACGCCGGGCCGCCCGGTTGGCCACCTCGCTGCCGTGGTCGGTGCGGATGACGTGCAGGCAGAGGTCGATCCCGGCGGCCACCCCGGCCGAGGTGAGCACCCGGTCGTCGGCGATGAAGAGCACGTCCGGGTCGAGGTCCACCGCCGGGTGGAGCCACCGGAAGCGGTCGGCGTACGCCCAGTGGGTGGTGGCCCGCCGGTCGTCGAGTAGTCCGGCCGCGGCCAGCACGAACGCCCCGGTGCAGATGGACATGATCCGGGCGCCCCGCGCGTACGCCCCGCGCAGCGCGTCCGCCCACGGTGGCGCTGTGCCGGGAGCACTTCGGCGCGGCCGGCGCGGTGGTCTTCGGCTGGGTCTTCGCCGCGCACCAGGTCGGCGCAGCAGTCGCCGCCACCGGGGCGGGGCTGGTCCGGGACCGGCTCGGCGACTACGCGCCGGCCTGGTACGTGGCGGGGGTGCTGTCGATCGGCGCGGCCGTGCTGTCGCTGCTGCTGCGCCGCCGCCGCGAGGCGCCGCCCGCGCCGCCCCCGGTGGTCGTTGCCGGGGGCCGGCGGGCATGGAGCTACCGGGGCTGACGGTCGGCCGACCGTCCACTGCTGCTCCGACCGCCGGTGCGGGCGGGTGGCTCAGTCGACGACCTGGACGTCCTTCCAGAACGCGACCCGGTCGCGGACCATCTCCGCCTCCGCCTTCGGGTCGGGGTAGTACCAGACGGCGTCGGGGCTGGTCCGCCCGTCGTGGACGAGCGTGTAGTAGGAGGCGGTGCCCTTCCACGGGCAGACGGTGTGCGTGTCGGACTCCCGGATCAGGTCGTCACGCAGGGCGGTACGCGGGAAGTAGTGGTTCCCCTCCACCAGCACGGTGTCGTCGCTCTCGGCCACGACCACGTCGTTCCACACAGCTTTCGGCATGGCTCCCACGCTATGCCGACGGGACCCGCGCGGCCACGTGGTCGTCGGTTCGGAACCGCCGGATCCACCGCCCCACGGGGCGACGGCGGGGCGGTCGCGGCGCGAAACGGCCACCGTGGACATCCCACGGGGAAGAGCGGCGGGAGCGTACAGTGATCTCATGTGCGCGGTGCGTGTGGATCATCACTCGGTCGACCACGACGGCGCGGTGGCCCAGCTGCGACGGTCGTACGCGGCGGTGCCCGCGGGCGAACCGGTCCGGCTCGCCAAACGCACCTCCAACCTGTTCCGCCCCCGATCCGCCCCCCGCGTGCCGGGGCTGGACGTCAGCGGGCTCACCAACGTGCTCGATGTGGACCCGGTGGCCCGCACCGCCGACGTGCAGGGCATGTGCACCTACGAGGACCTGGTCGACGCGACCCTGCCGCACGGGCTGATGCCGCTGGTGGTGCCGCAGTTGCGCACCATCACCCTCGGCGGGGCGGTCACCGGGCTCGGCATCGAGTCGACCTCGTTCCGCAACGGGCTGCCGCACGAGTCGGTGGTGGAGCTGGACGTGCTCACCGGCGCCGGCGACGTCGTCACGGCCCGCCCCGAGGGCGAGCACGCCGACCTCTTCGCGGCCTTCCCCAACTCGCTCGGCAGCCTCGGCTACGCCACCCGGCTACGCATCGAGCTGCAGCCGGTACGCCGCTTCGTGGCCCTGCGCAACGTCCGGTTCACCCGGCTGGAGGCCCTCACCGACGCGGTCGCCGAGGTCACCGCGACCCGCTCCTGGGCGGGCGAGGACGTGGACGCGATGGACGGGGTGATGTTCAGCCCCGGCGAGGCGTACCTGGTGCTCGGCGTCTTCACCGACGACGCCCCGCACGCCAGCGACTACACGGGTCAGGACATCTACTACCGGTCGCTGCGCCGACGCACCCGCGACGCCCTGACCACGTACGACTATCTCTGGCGCTGGGACACCGACTGGTTCTGGTGCTCGGCGGCGTTCGGCGTGCAGCACCCCGTGGTCCGGCGGATCTGGCCGGCGCGGTGGCGGCGCAGCGACGTCTACCACCGGCTGGTCCGGCTGGAGCACCGGCACGGCGTGGCCGCCCGGATCGACCGGCTGCGGGGCCAGCCGGCGCGCGAGCGGGTGGTGCAGGACGTGGAGATCCCGCTGGACCGGACGGCGGAGTTCCTGCGCTGGTTCGCCCGGGCCGTGGGGATGACCCCGGTCTGGCTGTGTCCGCTGCGGCTGCGCGAGCCGGCCGGCCCGGAATCGGCCCGCGCCTGGCCGCTGTATCCCCTCCGGCCGGGGCAGGACTATGTGAACATCGGCTTCTGGGGGAGCGTGCCGATCGAGGGCGGCGCCGCCGACGGCGACGTCAACCGGGTGATCGAGCGAATGGTGTCGGAGCTGGGCGGGCACAAGTCGCTCTACTCCGACGCGTACTACGACCGGGAATCCTTCGACCGGCTCTACGGCGGCGCGGCGTGGCGCGCGGTGAAGGACCGCTACGACCCGGACCACCGGCTCACGGGACTGTACGAGAAGGCGGTAGCACGAAAATGAGCCTGACCGATCGAGACCAGGGAGCGGCGAGCGCTCCCGCCTCCCCGCCGGCGGGGGGCCGGCGCCCGGGTCCGCGCGTGGCGGACGTCGTCCGCGCGTTGACCACCGGGGGCCTTCCGGTGCGGGTCACCGGGTACGACGGCAGCGCGGTGGGCCCGGCCGACGCCGGGATCACCCTGTCGATCCGTTCCGAGCGGGGCCTGACCTACCTGCTCACCGCCCCTGGCGACCTGGGCATGGCCCGGGCGTACGTCAGCGGCGACCTGGCGTTGCAGGGCGTGCACCCGGGCGACCCGTACGAGGCGCTGCGGGTGCTCAAGGACGAGTTGCGGCTGCGTACGCCCCCGCTGGCCGAGGCGCTGGCCCTGGTGCGCGGGCTCGGCTGGGAGCGGCTGATGCCGCCGCCGCCCCCGCCGCAGGAGGCGCAGCCGCGCTGGAAGCGGCTGGTGAACGGGCTGCGGCACTCCCGGATCAGGGACAGCACCGCGATCTCCCACCACTACGACGTCTCGAACGCCTTCTACGAGAAGGTGCTCGGCCCGTCGATGACGTACACCTGCGCGGTCTTCCGCTCGCCCGACGACACGCTGGAGCAGGCCCAGGCGGCCAAGTACGACCTGGTGGCGCAGAAACTCGCGCTCAAGGCCGGGATGCGCCTGCTCGACGTGGGCTGCGGGTGGGGCGGCATGGTCCGGCACGCGGCCCGCGAGTACGGCGTCAGGGCGCTCGGGGTCACCCTGTCCCGGGCGCAGGCCGAGTGGGCCCGGGCGGCGATCGAGCGGGAGGGGCTGACCGGCCTGGCGGAGGTGCGCCACCTCGACTACCGGGACGCGCCGCGCGAGCATTTCGACGCGGTCTCCTCGATCGGGCTGACCGAGCACATCGGGGTGCGCAACTACCCGGCCTACTTCGCCGCGCTGCGGGACCGGCTGCGGCCGGACGGGCGGCTGCTCAACCACTGCATCACGCGGGCCGACAACCACGCGCCGCACCGCTCGGGCGCGTTCATCGACCGGTACGTCTTCCCCGACGGCGAGCTGGCCGGCCCGGGGCGGGTGCTCAGCGAGATCCACGACGTCGGGCTGGAGGTGCAGCACGAGGAGAACCTGCGCCGGCACTACGCGCTGACGCTGGCCGGCTGGTGCCGCAACCTCGTGGAGCACTGGGACTTCTGCGTCTCCGAGGTGGGGCCGGGCACGGCCCGGGTGTGGGGCCTCTACATGGCCGGCTCCCGGCTGGCGTTCGAGCGCAACGGCATCCAACTGCACCAGGTGCTGGCCACCCGCAACGGCCCGGAGGGGGCGAGCGGCTTTCCGCTGCGCCCCGACTGGCTGCCCTGATCCGGACGAAAGCCGCGCCGGCCGGCCGGCGCGGCTTTCGTCGAACCCATTGACAAACAAATTTTGTACGTACAAACTGATTTTTGCCATGAGAGATGTCCTGTACCTGGAACAGCTTGAGCAGGCCGAGGCCCTGCTCAAGCCGCAGCGCGTCGAGGTGCTGCGGCAGCTGGCCGAGCCGCGCACCTGCACCGAGGTCGCCGCCCGGCTGGAGCAGACGCCGCAGCGCGTCTACTACCACGTCAAGCAGCTCGTCGCCGCCGGGTTGGCTGAGCAGGTCAGCGAGCGCAAGGTCCGGGGCATCACGGAGGGCATCTACCAGGCCGCCGCCCGGTCCTACTGGCTGTCGCCCCGGCTCGTCGGCCGGATCGGCCTGCGCCGGGCCCGCGACGAGCTGAGCCTCGGCTACCTGCTGGACCTGATGGAGGAGGTCCAGGCCGACATCGCCGGGCTGGACCGCGCCGCCCCCGAACTCCCCTCGGTGGGGGTGGCCGGCGAGATCCGGGTGCCGGCGGAGCAACGCCAGCAGTTTCTGCACGACCTGCGGACGACTCTGCAGGACCTTTTCACGCGCTACGGGGGCGCCGAGGGCGACGCCTTCAAGCTCGCCGTGGCCTGCTATCCGAAGGGGAAAGACAGTGAGTGAACCGATGAAGGTGCCCGTCCGCCTCGCCGCGCCGGTCGCGACCGTCCGCCGCGCCCTGACCGACCCGGGCGAGTTGCGCGTCTGGCTCGCCGAGCACGTCGAGGTCGAGCTGCCGCACCGGTACGAGTTCTGGGGCCGGCACACCCCCGAGGGCGACGCGCCGCACCAGCGGTTGCTGCACGTCGACGACGACACGCTGCGCTTCGCCTGGCTGCTCGACGGGGTCGAGACGACCACCGAGTTCGCCCTGCGCGCCGAGGGGCCCGACAGCACGGTCCTGACGCTGACCCAGAGCCACTTCGACTTCGCCGAGACGATGAGCGGCAGCAGCATCCGCGGCGTGCTGCAGACCTTCTGGAGCCTGTCGCTCGCCAACCTGGCCGCCCACCTGGAGGGCGACCCGCTGCTGCCGAAGGTCGACTTCACCTCCGCCGAGCTGCGCGGCGAGGTGCTGATCGACGCGCCGGCGGCCAAGGTGTTCGAGTCGCTGACCGACTCCGAGCAGGCCAGCGCCTGGTTCGGCTACCCGATCGGCATCGAGCCCTGGGTCGGCGGCCGCTACGCGATGGGCGGCTTCGAATCCGGTCACGCCGCCAAGGTCGTCGACCTGGAGCCCGGCCGGAAGCTCTCGGTCGACTGGGGCCCGATCGGCGTCAGCACCTGGGAGCTGGCCGAGTCGCAGGGGAAGACGAAGCTGACCTTCGTGCAGTCCGGCTTCGACGAGCAGAACCCCCCGTACGCGGGCTGGGCCGGGTCGCTCTCGGGGCTGTTCGAGCTGCGCCGCTTCCACGAGATGAAGGACTGGCAGCCCATCTGGCTCCCGGCCGAGGTGCCGGGCCTGGAGCCGGAGGTCGTTCAGGCGACGAGCTGACCTCGGGGAGCAAGAGCCCCCTGTCACCCCATCGGGGTGCAGGGGGCTCTTGCCTGTCCAAGCGCCGCAGGGCGGGTACAGGCGGTCCACAGGTCGCGAAAGTCTCTCACGGTCGGATCGGGGAAGTCGCGACGGCATATGGGGAATATGGGACAATTTCACCATAGGGGCGCCTGCTCAGCCTGAGCCGTCGGCATCGTGACTCCGTTCTCGGCTGAACGGCGCCTTCCGCCTGTGCCTCCGACGGATCGGTCGACGGCCGTCCGTGAGCTTGGGCCAGGCATCGCCTAGGAAGGAGCAGCAGTGATGGTGGGACGTACTCGACTGTGGGCAGTTGCGGTGGCGGCCGGCGCGGCGGTGGCGGCGGTCGCCGTCGGAAACGCCGCCATGGGCGACGGACGGGACGACTCGCGGGACCGGCACGAGTCGCGAGAGTCGCAGAACTCGTGGGACTGGGACGACTCGCGGCACGGTGAGGACACCGTGCGGGCGAGGCTCAGCGGCTACCAGGAGGACCCGCTCACGATCTCCACGCCCGGTTCGGGCCGGTTCGAGGCGCACATCGACGAACGGAACAAGGAGATCAAGTGGCGGCTGAGCTACGACGACCTGAAGGACGTCGAGCAGGCGCACATCCACTTCGGAGGAAGACACCAGAGCGGCGGTATCGCCGCCTTCCTCTGCTCGAACCTCAAGGACGCGAAGGGTGGCGCGCCACAGGGCGTCCAGGCCTGCCCCGCCTCCCCCGCCAAGATCGAGGGGACCATCAGGCCCGCTGACGTGGTGGGCCCCGCCGACCAGGGCATCGAGCCCGGGGAGTTCGACGAATTGGTCGACGCGATCGAGGCCGGCGTCACGTACGCCAACGTGCACACCAAGAAGTACCCGAACGGCGAGATCCGGGGCCAGATCAAGAGCGACGAGCGGGACCACGACAAGCGTGACGACTGGGGTCGCGACGAGGAGCGTGGCGAGTGGGGCCAGGACAAGGGTGACGACTGGGGCCAGGACAAGGGCGACGAGCGGGACCACGACAAGCGTGACGACTGGGGTCGCGACGAGGAGCGTGGCGAGTGGGGCCAGGACAAGGGTGACGAGTGGGGCCAGGACAAGCGTGACGACTCGGGTCGCGACGAGGAGCGCGGCGAGCGGGGCCAGGACAAGGGCGACGACTCCGCCGACCAGAAGCGCGGCGACTGGGACCGCACGGAGGGTGACGACTGGGACCGGCAGATGAGCGACGACTGACAGCGCCGAACTCATCGTCGCCCGTGGTGCGCGCCTGCCGTCGCGGCGGGCGGGCCACGGGCCCGGCAGGGGCATCCGCTCGTTTCCGACGAGCGGATGCCCCGCTGTCGACCGGCCCTGGCGCCCTCATGATCCTCTACGGTCGACGGATCCCGCCGACAGTGGAGGGCGGCAGCCATGAAGATCAGCATCACCTTCCACCCGAACATCGAGGAACGCGACCTGCCGGCGGCCATCCGGACGGCCGGTGACCGGCTCGCCCATGTGCAGGTGTGCGGCAACGACCGCGGCGTGCCCGGCGGGGACCACCTCGACTGGCCGGCGATGCTGGCCGCCCTCGCGGACATCGACTACTCCGGCCAGCTGAGCATCGAGTCGTTCACGGCGCCGGCCCTGGCCGTGCCGATGTCCGTGTGGCGACCGCTCGCCACCGGCCCCGACGCGCTCGCCGTCGAGGGGTTGGCCTCCCTGCGCGGGCTGTCGGCCGTGCCGTCCGCCGGGAACTCCCGCTCCTGACCCCGGTCGGGGGGTGATTGCGGGCCCGGCAGTGGGTACTGCCGGTCGATGTTCTTCATCTTCGGGCTCCGCACCAGGGTCAGCCAGTCGGGCGTGGTGCGGCAGGTCTGCCGTAACTGCGGCAACCACGCCGCACAGGTGATCACCCGCCGGTCGACGAAGTTCAGCCTGTTCTTCGTCCCGATCATCCCGATCCGCACCCGCTACGTGCAGCAGTGCACCTTCTGCGGCGCCCAGTACGACATCCCCAGGTCCGAGGCCGAGCGCCTCGCGGTCGGCTGAGCCCACCGATGGCCCGCTTCCTCTGCTGGCTGATCGGTCGGCAGCCCGCCGCGCCCGCCCCGGCGCCCGTACACACCGTCTCCCGGCCGCCCTGCACCCCGGGGCGCCGCCGGCGTCGCCGAGACCGCCGCCCGACGGCCGGCACCGCCCTGCCCCGCTCGCCCTGGAACCGCTCCTCCGGCCGTTGACCGCCGCGTGTCCCGTGGGTGCCGGCGTCAGTCGGCCCGACAGCGCGCGCCCCGGCCCGCGTGCCGGGGCGTGCCAGGATGTGGCGATGTCGTATCCCCCTCACCCGTCGTACCCGCCGGGGCCGGGCGCGGTCACCCCGCTGGTCGCCTACCCCCACCCGATCCCGCCGCCCCCGGGCCACGCCGTGCTGGCCGTCTCGGTCAACCGCGGGCCGTACCTCGTCCCCGCCCCCTCGACCAGCAAATTCAAGGTCGACGGCCAGGTCGTGCCGATTCCCGGCGAGGGCACCTGGCACGTGGCCGTCCCGGCGGGCCCGCACGACGTCCGCTACACAGACTTCATGGGCATTCCCGTGATGACCACCGCGCTCGTCGCCCATCCCGGCGCGGTGCACCACCTGTCGTTCCGCTTCGGCGGGTGGCGCAACCGCGTCCACGACGGGCACGGCACCGACGTGACGAAGTTCGGGATGTGGTCGAACTACAGCATCCTGCTGGTCACCTTCCTCGTGCTCGGCGTGGTCTGCTGCGGCGGCTCCGCGCTCCTGGCCGGGCTCTCCGGCTCGGCCTGACCAGGCTCCGGCTCGGCCTGACCAGGCTCCGGCTCGGTTTGGCCGGGCTCCGGCTTGCCTGACGGCACACGCACCGGGCGGCGTCCCGCGCCCTCCCGCCGGGGCGTCGCCCGGCGCGACCGGCGGGGACCGCCTATCGTGGCGGATCGTGACGAGCAGCGAGGAGCGACTGGCGGCGATCCGCGGCGGCGTGCCACCCAGGCGGCACAACGCCCGCACCATCGCCGCGCTGACCGGCAACCCGGGCTGCACCCGGCGGGCCGTGCTGGACGGCGCCGGGGTGGACAAGCCGAAGCTGGCCGAGCGGATCGGTTTCCCCGCCCGGTTCGGGCAGTCCCGGTTCGCCATCACCCGCGGCAACGCCTTCGAGGCGCAGGTCAAGGCCGACGGCGGGGCCGAGCTGCTGCGGCTGGTCGCCGAGCGGTTGGGCGTACCGGTGCCGGCGGCGGCGACCTGGACGGACCTCGGCGACGGCGTCGAGGACGACACGGCAGCCCGGCACCGGCGCTCCGCCGAGCTGCTGACCGGCGCCACGCCCGGCGACGGGACGGGCGACGCCGCCGCGCTGTTCGACCATCCCCTGCTCGGCCTGGACGTCGCCGGCCGCCGGGTGCACCTGGAGCCGGACCTGGTCGCCGCCCGGCTCGCCGGCCGGTTCCACGTGGTCGAGATCAAGTCGTTCCCGGTGGTCGACGGTCAGGCCGACGCGGCCAAGGTGTCCGCCGCCGCGACCCAGGCCGCCGTCTACGTGCTGGCCCTGCGCGAGCTGCTCGCTTCCGCCGGCCACGACCCCGAGCTGGTGTCGCACGACGTGGTGCTGGTCTGCCCGCGGGACTTCGCCAACCAGCCGGTGGCCAGCCTGGTCGACGTGCGCAAGCAGTTGCTGGTGCTGCGCCGGCAGCTCGACCGGATGGCCCGGCTCGACGCGCTGCTGGCCGCCGTGCCCGAGGACTTCACCGCCGACCTGGCCGCCGAGCCTGCGGCGCTGCTCGCCGCGCTGTCCCGGGTGGAGGCCCGCTACGCGCCGGAGTGCCTGGCGGCCTGCGAGCTGGCGTACTTCTGCCGGCACGAGGCGCGCGGCCACAGCGGGGCGCTGGGCCGGCCGGTCCGGGAGGCGCTGGGCGGGATCGCGGACGTGGACGAGGTGCTGGCGCTGGCCGCCGGCGAGCGCACGCCGGACCCGGGACAGGAGGAGGCCGCCGCGCTGCTGCGGGCCGCCGCCCGGCTGCGCGCCGACGCCCTCGCCGGGACCCCCGCATGAGTACGCTCCGCGCGCTCGCCAGGGCCCAGGCGCTCGCCGCCGGGGTGGCCCAACCGGTGGCGACCGTCCGGCACCTGCACCTGGCCGAGCGCCCGCTGGTGCTGGTGCCGCTGGCGATGGCCGGCGAGGCGAACGCCCCGCTGGCGGCGCTGGTCGGCGACGCGCCCGACGCGGCGCGGCTGCTGATCGTGCCGCAGCCCCGCAACCGTGACCAGCGATACCGGTTCGCCGCCGAGCTGGCCGCGATCGTGCTGCCGTACCTGGACGGGTTCCGGGGGGTCGCCGAGGCGGTGCCGGTGGACCGGGGCAGGGACGTGCGGTACCGGTACGTCGACGCCCCGCAGCTGCTGGTGCCGAACCCGGCCGGGGTGACCTTCCTGCGGCTGCTCGGCCGCTCCACCCGCTTCCGCCGCCCCGACGGCGAGCATCCGGTGCACCCGTCGGTGCCGGTGCTCGGGCGTTGGCTGACCTTCTTCGCCGAGCGGGCCGAGCATCCCGGCTCGTCGGCGCTGGTGGCGATGACCGACGCGCTGACCCTGCACTGGGCCACCGGGCAGAGCGTGGTGGAGGACCTGCACCTGCCGGCGCTGCTCGGCTGGATCGACCCGCCGGCCGGGCTCACCGGCCCCGAGGCGGCGGCGCGGGCCGAGGACCCGGCGCTCTGCCCGCCCGCCGGGCCGGCCACCGACCCCGACTTCGACAACCACCGCCTCGCCCCGGCCATCGCCGCGTACGCCGCCGCCGAGGACGACGCGGAGGCGCGCGCCGGGGCGTACGCGGAGCTGGAGCGGCTGCTGCGCGCCCAGCTCGCGCCCACCTGGGAGCTGATGTGGCGCGGCGTGGGGTTGCTGCGCGGCCTGCCGCCGGGGGCCCGGGTGGCCGGCCGGTGGGACGGCGACAAGGACGCGTTCACCGGGTACGCCGAGCACGTCGACGCGGGCGGTCCGCCGCAGCCCCGCCGCGACGGGGCGGTGGCCGCCGCCCAGCGGCTGCACCGGCTGGAACGGGCCCTGACCTCGTACGCCGTCCAGCGAGCCTACGACGACCCGCTGGTGATGGCGGAGCACCGGCTGACCGGCGAGGCGTTCGTGGGCGAGGTGACCCTGGCCGACCCGAAGCGGGTGGACGACACCGGGAAGCGGCCGGTGCTGCGCCCCCGCGTCCAGGTCGTCACCACCGAGCCGGTGCCGATGCCGGTCGGCGCCACGCTGTACTCGCCGGCCCGGCCGGCGCAGAAGGCCAAGGTGGTCTTCGTGACCCCGGCGGCGGACGGCAAGACCGAGGTGGTGCTGGAACTCTCCGGCGGGATGGGCCGGGGGCTGACGGCCCCGCCGGGCACGGTGCCCGAGGTGGGGGAGAGGCTCTGCTACACCACCCTGTCGGACTCCTTCATGCCGGCGGGGGCCTTCCCCGCCGTCGAGGAGACCCCGTGGACCCACGGGGGCCCACCGGTCCCCGTGCCTGCGCCGTCCGACCCCGCCCCGGACCCCGGCCCGGCCGCTGTGCCACCTGGCCCCGGCCCGGCCCCCGCGCCGCCCGGCCCCGGTCCGGCCGCTGTGCCGCCTGGCCACGGGCTGGCCCTTGCGCCTGTGTCGCACGGCCCCGCCTCGGGCTCCACCGACCGCGCGGTCGCGGCGGCCTCCTCGACCGACGTGTACGGCGACCCCGACGAGGAGTGGGCCTGACCGGCTGGCGTGTAGCTCTCCCACCCGCCCGGGCCTGGGCTGGACTCCCGTCACCGGTCCAGCGCCACCTGCCCCGAAACGTGCCGCCACTCTCCGTTACCTTCGTGCGTCGTCGGGACCTACCCCCTCCACGCGCTTTGCTCTGCACCCACCGACGCGCCAGGCACGCTGCGTGAACTCCGCGAACTGCCAGCTGATTGGATATGTCCAGGTCAAGACCCATGGTGCGGTGATGGGTGCAGAGCAAAGGGGCGACGGGGCGGTGCGGTCCTCCGGCCGTGGCGTGACGCTGCGTGACGAGGAGCGCTAGGTCACGATGAGTGATGGCGGGGCGGTGCGTAGGACGGTCCGGTGGGCGACGTCGAGCGCTTCGGCCGCTGGCACCTCGACGTCCGGAACGACGCCCGTGCCCTCCCAGTTGGTGCCGGAGACCGGATTGACCGGGCTGGCGATCGGCACCGAGAGGTGCAGGTGCGGGTGGACGGGGAACCCCGTCCGGGGGTGGGCGCCGCCCCCGGTCCGCTCGCCGACGACCGTGGCCCGGCCGTGCTGCTGGAGCGCGTAGGCGAGCGACTCGCCGCCGGAGAAGGTCGTCGCGCTGGTCAGGACGGCCAGCGGCCGGTTGCCGCCGAAGCGGGCTCCGGCCAGCGGTGCGGGGCTCCAGAACTGGCGGTCGGGCAGGTGGCGTTGGCGCATGGTGTAGAGGTGCGTCGGGCGGTCGAAGAGGTGCCCGCAGACCAGCACCTCCATCTCCGGGTCGCCGCCGATCGTCTCGCGCAGGTCGAGGATCAGGGCGTCGGCGTCGGCGACCAGGCGCAGCGCGGCGGTCATCGCCTCACCGGCCAGCGTGGGGGAGAACAGCGCGGGCTCGATCCGCACCAGGCCGACGTTGTCGGGCAGCCGCTCCACCCGGTGGATGCCGCCCAGGCTGGCCCGGGCCATCCCGGGCAGCGCGTCGGCGAGCGGATCCCCGCCGCCCTCCGGCAGCGGCCGGTCGTGGAACTTCACCCGCAGGTGGCGGTCGTCGTTGACCGACCGGAGCGTCCGGGTGAGCGAGTCGGCGAGCGCCGCCCAGGATC
Organism: Micromonospora sp. NPDC023814; assembly: GCF_040639595.1. Lineage (NCBI taxonomy): Bacteria > Bacillati > Actinomycetota > Actinomycetes > Micromonosporales > Micromonosporaceae > Micromonospora > Micromonospora sp. NPDC023814. The sequence goes on along the minus strand of NZ_JBFAAF010000039.1, from coordinate 30,864 downwards.
CCGTCTGCCGGTGCTGGTCCGTCTCCGTCCGCAGCAGCCCGGCGAGCCGGGCCGCGACGTCGGCGAAGACGTAGTGCTCGCCGACCAGTCGGGCCGTGCGCTCGACGACCTCGGCGATCTCGATCTGTGATGCCGGTTGTTCCCGTGTGTCGAGGGTTGTCATGTCCGCAGTAGAGCAGCGCTTTGACAAAGCGTCAAGCGACGTAGACACTTTCGGTATGACGCCGACGCCCGCGGAGCAGCCGCTCGACGACCTGCTGGAGGTCACCACCCCGGCGCAGTTCAAGGCGCTCGGGCATCCACTGCGGCAGCGGCTGCTCTTCGCGCTCGGGCAGCGCCCCGCCACCATCAGCCAACTCGCGGCGGCGCTCGGCGCGGCCAAGGGCAACGTGGCCCACCACCTCAAGGTGTTGCGCGACGCCGGCATGGTCCGCGTCGCCCACACCCGCCAGGTCCGCGGCGGCACCGAGCAGTACTACCAGCGCAGCGCCCGGCGGATGCGCGTGGCGCCCGGCCATGCCGCCGCGACCGCCGCGATGCTCGGAGCGGTCGCCGAGGAGGTCTCCGCGGCGCCCGGCGAGCCGCTGTTGCACCTGCGCCACCTGCGCCTCACCGCGGCCCAGGCCGAACGGCTCGGCGCCGCGCTCAGCGAGTTGCTCGACACCGCCGAGGACGCCGGCGAGGGCGAGGACCGCTACGGCGTGCTGGTCAGCCTCTACCGGCAGACCCCGCCGCCGCCGGCCTGACCGGTCCCGCCGGGGCCGCCGCCCGCCGGTCCAGAATCGGGCTTGACCCTCACGTAACGGCAGGCGGGAGCCTCGTTGGCGGAAGGGAGGGAAACCATGGCGTACACGGTGGGACAGGTGGCGCAGTCGGCCGGGGTGACCGTGCGGACGCTGCACCACTACGACGAGATCGGGTTGCTCTCGCCCAGTGGCCGCAGCAGCACGGGCTACCGGCGCTACGACGACGCCGACCTGGAGCGGTTGCAGCACATCCGCTACTACCGGGAGCTGGGGTTCCCGCTTGAGGAGATCGCCGCGATCCTCGACGACCCGGCGAGTGACCCGGCGGCGCACCTGCGCCGCCAGCACGAGCTGCTGACCGTACGGATCAAGAGGCTCCAGGAGATGGTCACGGCGATCGAGTTCGCGATGGAGGCGAGCAAGTTGAACATCCCACTGACCCCGCAGGAGCGGTTCGAGGTCTTCGGTGACTTCGACCCGGACGCGCACGCCGACGAGGCCGAGCAGCGGTGGGGCGGCACCGAGGCGTACCGGGAGTCGAACCGGCGCGTGTCCCGCTACACCAAGGACGACTGGCTGCGGAACAAGGCCGAGAACGAGGACTGGGGGCGGCGGTTCGTCGAGGTGATGTCCTCCGGCGCGCCGGCGGACAGCCCGGCGGCGATGGAGCTGGCCGAGGAGCACCGGCAGCTCATCAGCCGCTGGTTCTACGAGTGCTCGTACGAGGTCCACACGGGGCTGGCCGACATGTACGTGGCGGACGAGCGGTTCACCGCGTACTTCGAGAGGATCAGGACGGGGATGGCGGCGTACCTGAGCGAGGCCATCCACGCCAACGCGATCAGCCGCGCCTGATCGTGCGGTCCGTCCGCACCCTGGAGGTCACCAGTGCTCATCGTCGCCGGCAGTCTCTACGTCGACCCCGACGAGCGGGACGCCTACCTAGCCGACTGCGTCGAGGTCGTCCGGCAGGCGCGGTCCGCGCCGGGCTGCGTCGACTTCGCGATCAGCGCCGACCTGGTCGAGCCGGGCCGGATCAACGTCTACGAGCGCTGGGAGTCCGACGCGCAGCTGCTGGCCTTCCGGGGCGCGGGGCCGGCCGAGGAGCAGGCGGTGGCGATCCGCGGCGCCGAGGTGCACAGGTACCGCATCTCCGCCGTCGAGGCTCCGTGACCGGGTCGGCCGGACGTATCCGCGTCCGGCCGACCCGGGGACGGCCCGACCCTGCCGTCGGGCCTGCCGGCCCGAGCCGGCTCACCGCCCCTCGGGGAGGTAGTCGTAGACGGTGCGGGCGAGGCGGCGGACCACCTCGTCGCCGGTGGCGATCGGGCCGGAGGTGAGGAACGCGACCGCGACCTCCGAGCCGGGGACCAGGTAGTAGCCCACGTCGTGGGAGGCGTCCGGCAGGTCGCCGGTCTTGTGGGCGATCGGGACGCCGGGCGGCAGCACGGCCGGGATCTTGGTGTTCAGGGTCTGCCGCCGCATGAAGTCGATCAGCAGGTCCCGGGAGCCGGGCGTGAGGATCTGCGCGTCCCAGACCGCGCCGAGCAGCGAGACGACGTCGTCCGGGCTGGTGTAGTTCTCCTCGCCCCGCCGAGCGGCGTCCTCGTCGAGGAACTTGCGGGCCAGGATGGTCTGCCACTGGTTCATCGAGTCCGCCAGGGCGTTGACCGGCCCGAACCCGCGCAGGTAGCCGATCAGCACGTTCGCGGCGGTGTTGTCGCTGTAGACGATCGTGTACTCGGCGAGCCGACGCAGGCTCACCACCTGCGGGAACGTCTCGTGCTGGAGCTCGCCCGTGCCGTCGACCACGTCGGCCGGGGTGACCAGCACGCCCTCGTCCAGCGACACCTGGCCGCAGTCGACCCGGCGCAGCAGCTCCACGAGGATCCACAGCTTGATCACGCTGGCCGCCTTCGGCCGGAACGTGCCGTTCACCGCGACCTGCTGGTCGCCGTACCGGCCCGAGAGATCGCGGACCGTGACGCCGGCCGGGTTGGTGCCGGCCGTGGCGTCGACCACCTGCCGCAGCCGGTCGGTCAGCGGCAGCAGCCGGCGGCCGGCGGCCGGGTCGGTGGGGTCGGTGACCACCGGGCCGGCCAGCCGCTGCGGCCGGGCGCCGGGGCGGGCCACCTCCAGGGTGCCCCACCGGCGGCCGACGAGCGGGACGTCGTAGGCGTAGGTCGTACCGTCGAGGGTCAGCGTGCCGCGCGCGGACCGGCCGACGACCCGCATGCCCGGGTCGGTGGCGCGGCCGGTGTCGCCGTCGCAGGCCCGGTAGCGCACGGTGCGCGTGCCGGTGTCCACCGAGAACACCCCGCCGGGGAAGGGCAGCCAGGCCGCCGTGCTGGCCGGCGGGCGCCCGGGCCCGGGCTCCGGCCCGCCGCCGTCCGCCGCCGCCGGCCCCGCCGCCAGCGCCAGCAGGGTGACGACCGCCAGCGGTACGCGCACCGCGCCCCGCCAGGAAGATGAGCGCCTCTTGTCGGTTTTCCTCACGTTTGTACGATATGAAGGCGGGCGGGACGCCCGGCATCGCGCCCAGCGGTGTCACCCGTCCGGGGCGTGGGCGGCGGCTACCGCGGCGGCGATTCCGGCGGCAGGCCCGGGGCGAGCCGGCGCAGCGAGGTGAACGTGGGGACCAGCGCGTTGTACAGCTCGGTGAACAGCGGCAGCAGGGCGGCGTACGTGGCGGCGGCGGCCGGGTCGGGGCGGACGGTCTCCTCGATGTGCACCAGGTCGGCGGCGACGTCGACGGAGGCGACCAGCCCCAGCGCCTCCATGCCGAGCAGCGCCGCCCCGAAGCTGGAGCCCTCGCGCTCGACGGGGAAGCGCACCGGCATGCCGAGCACGTCGGCGAGCATCTGCCGCCACAGCGGGCTGCGGGCGAACCCGCCGCTGGCCCGGATCTCCCGAACCTCGTTGCCGGCGGCCCGTACCGAGGCCAGCACCAGCGCCAACTGCTGGCAGACCCCCTCCAGCCCGGCCCGCACCAGGTGCGCGCGGCGGTGCCCGTGGGTCAGCCCCACGTACGCGCCGCGCGGCAGCGCGCTCCAGTGCGGCGCCCGCTCGCTCAGCAGGTACGGCAGCATGATCAACCCGCCGGAGCCGACCGGGGCCTCGGCGGCCACCGCCAGCAGCTTCTGCTCGGCGTGCTCGCCCAGCTCCGGGGCGAGCGCGTCGCCGGCCCAGTCGAGCACGAGGCCGCCGTTGTTGATCGCGCCGCCGACCACCCAGCGCTGCTCGGTCAGCGCGTAGCAGAACACCCCGCCGAGCGGGTCCACGCCGGGGCGTTCCACCATCACCCGCATCGCGCCGCTGGTGCCGATCGAGCAGGCCATGACGCCCGGGGCCACCGCGCCGAGCCCGAGGTTGGCCAGCGGGCCGTCCCCCGCGCCGACGACCACCTTCGTGTCGGGCGGCAGCCCGGTCGCGGCGGCCGCCTCGGCGGTGAGCCCCGGCAGCACGGTGGTGGTGGGCACCAGCTCGGGCAGCTGCTCCTCGGTGATCCCGGCGACGCCGAGCGCCTCGGGGTCCCAGGAGAGCTGCTGGATGTCCATCAGGCCGGTGGCGGAGGCGACCGAGTGGTCGGTCACCAGCGCCTCGCACAGCCGCAGCAGGATCCAGTCCTTGATGCCCACCCAGTACGCGACCCGCCCGAACAGCTGCGGATCCTGCTCGGCGTACCAGAGCAGCTTGGGCAGCGGCGCCATCGGGTGGACCGGGGTGCCGGTGCGGCGGTGCAGCGCCAGCCCGGACGGGACCGCCCGCAGCCGCTCGGCCTGCCGGCTGGCCCGGGAGTCGGCCCAGGTGATGGACGGGGTGAGCGGGTTGCCGTCGGCGTCCAGCCCGATCAGGCTGTGCATCGCGGTGCTGAACGCCAGCCCGGCGATCGGCCGGCCCAACTCCGCCACGACCCCGCGGATCGACTCCAGCACCGCCGTGTGGATGCGGTGCGGATCCTGCTCGGCCCAGCCGGGGTGCGGCTCGTCGAGCGGGTAGCCGACCGAGTGGTGCAGGAGCTGCCTGCCGTCGGCGTCGTACGCGACCGCCTTGGTGCTGGTGGTGCCGATGTCGACGCCGACCACGACGGCGCGGAGCGGGTCCTTCACCAGCTCCACCCCCTCGCCTGCACGCACGATGACACCCGGCTCCGCTGACGTTACCGAGCGTGTCGGGGCGTCGTGCGGCGAACAACCCGTCCCCGGACAGCTCTTCCTCACCTACTCGCAGTCGAGCAACCCGAACTTCCCCTGGTGCGGCGACCAGACCCGGCTCTACTCCGGCAAGGGCTGGGACACCATCAAGTAGACGGAGGCGCAGATCAAGGCCGACCCCAACCTGCGCACCTACCGGGTGGGGGAGGGCCGCCGCCACTGACCCGTCCCGTTCGCCACGCCTCGCGCCCGCCGGATCACACGGATCCGGCGGGCGCGTGGCCGTGTGTCGGCCCCGCCCGTCCGGCGACACGCCCGACGGGTGCGGTTCGGCCCGGCGAAACCCGCCTATCGTCCGATTTGGTCCGCCGATCGGCCATTTTGCCCCGTTGCGTCGTGTCCGCGCCGGCCGTTGTCACCGTTGACACCGGTGACACCCCGGTTGGTGGCCTGCGCGGCGAAGGAGTCGGCGTGGCAAAGACTGATTCGACGGGTTCCACGTGGCGGTACCGGTGGGCGCACCGGCAGAACGAACGACGGCGGCGCGAGTTCCGCGGCGCCGAGCAGGAATGGCGACGACGCGACGACGAACTGCGCCGCCTGCGTACCCTCGCCGAGGAGTTCCACGGCTCGACCGCCGCGGGCGCGGGGCTGCCCCTGGAGTTGGCGCCCGACGAGGTGGTCTTCTGGGTGCTGCCGGCCGCGCAACTGGTGGAGGTCCGGCACACCGCCGTGCTGCCCGCGCCGGACCTGGCAATCGCCCCGGAGGCCGCCCCACTGCGCGCCCGCAGGCCCGACGGCGTCCGCGTCGCCGACGCCGGGATGGCGGTGATCACCAACCGCCGGCTCGTGCTGCTCGGCGGGCGCGGCCGGCGCGACTGGGCGTACGGGAAGATGACCGGCCTGGCCCACGACCCGCACGCGCCGGTCACGCTGATACAGGTGCTGGACCGGCGGCGCACCTCCGGGCTGATGCTCCCCGCCGACGTCGCCGCCGACTTCCGGTTCAAGCTGGCGCTGGCCTTCGCCGACGCCATCGAGCAGCGCGGCGCGGTGCTCGACCAGCTCGACGAGGCGATCGCCGAGCACGCCCAGCTCAAGCCGTTCCGGCCACAGATCGCCACCCCCGGGCAGGCCCGGCCCTTCGCGTTCGTGCCCGGCGGCCGGCGCACGGTGGCCGTCGCCGCCGGCATCGCCCTGCTGGTGCCCGCCGCGCTGCTCGACACCGACCCCTCCGACCCGACCGGCTCCGAGGTCGCCGTCGCGGCCACCCCCGCGCCCAGCGGCACCCCCGCGCCCAGCGGCACCGCCGCCCCGAAGGCCGCCACGCCCGTCGTCCCGCCGAAGGCGGCGACCGCGACCGCGACTGCGTCCGCGCCGCGCCGCGACGCGACGTCGCCCTCGCCGACGCCCGCCCGGGAGCGGCGGTGCGGCGCCCCCGCCAACCCGATGGGGTACGACTTCTGCGGCGGCAACCGCATCCGCAAACCGGCGGCGGAGATCTGCGACTGGTTCGACTGCGTCCCCGAGTTCTGGGCCGGGCGGGGCTACCTGGTGCAGTGCCGCGACGGCTCGGTCAGCCTCACCGGCGGGCGGCGCGACGCCTGCGCCGAGCATGACGGGGTGCGCCGCACCGTCTGGAGCTGATCCCTCGGCGGGTGTGTCCCCGGCGCGCGGTGCGGCCCCGCCGCTCAGCGTGCTCCGCGTCGGGCGGGTCCGCGGCGACCGCCTCAGCGCAGCCGTTGCAGGGGGAGCAGGCCGGCGAGGATCACCGCGGCTGCGAGGGGCAGCAGGTCCAGGTCCGCGGCGATCCCCACGAACCCGAGCAGCACCGGCACCGGCACCCACGCCGGCAGCAGCCGGGGACGGGTGGTTGCCGCCTGCACCAGCAGGGTGAGGATGCCGACCTGGAACAGCAGCGGCCCCAGCATCATGGCCGGATCGGGCAGCGCGGCGGCATCGGCCAGCCCGGGGAACAGGTCGCCGAGGATCACCCACACGAAGGCGGCCACCCCGACCAGCCCCAGCACGGTCGCCGCCTCGGTCAGCACCCGTCGCCGGGGCGCGACGGCCAGCAGCAGCCGGCGCAGCCCGACGACCAGCGCGCCGAACAGCAGGATCCCGGCGAGGAAGAAGGTGTGGCCGACGTCCCAGGCCCAGCCGTCGCCCCGGTCGCCGTCGAGGCCGTCCACCAGGCGGAGCAGGCCGTAGAGCAGCAGGAGCGCCGGGCCGCCGACGGCGGCCGCCGGCACGAGTCTCGTCGACGTCCGCGCATCGGTGTCAGTCATCCACCCAGCGTCGTCGCCCGACGGGCCGCGCTCCATCCGGGACTTCCCGCATCGGCCCCCGACCGACCACCCCGAGCGCCACCCGACGGGACCGGGGGGTTGCGCGTCCGTCGCATGATGTTCGCCGTGATCAACCACAAGCACGACCAGCACCGCAAGAAGAAGCGCGACTACTGCGGCGGGTGCAGCTGCGACGTGCCCAACTGCGACATACCCGGCTGCAACCTCGGGCTCTTCTCTACCCTGCTCACCCTCGGCGCGCTGCTCGCCCGGCTCGTCGCGCCCGGTCGGACGTCGGCACCTACGACCGATCCCGTCGGGCGGTCGCCGCTGGTTGCCGCCTCCAGGCGGGTGCCGCTGGTGGACCGGGCCGGGCGCGCCGCGATCCTCGGCTACCGGCGGTGGCTGTCGCACCGCTGGCCGGGGCAGTGCCGATACACCCCCACGTGCAGCGCGTACGGGCTGGCCGCCGTGGAACGGTACGGGCTGGGCGTCGGCGGGCGGATGGCCGCCGACCGGGTGCGCCGCTGCCGTCCCGGCGTGCCGCGCGGCACCCACGACCCGGTGCGCTGACCCGGGGATGCCCCTGACCCGCGGAATATCCCGCCCGCACACGCTCCCGGTTCGGCCATGATGGGGCCATGGAGATCCGCTCCGACGACGGCGCCCGGGTCAGGATCCGGCCCGTGGGCTACCAGCCCGGGGTCGAGCCGCCGGACGACCCGGACGAGGCGGCGGACTGGGACGACTGGCTGCTCGTCGAGACCGACGCCCGCACCGCCGACGGGCAGGCGTGGTCGCACTACACGCCCTGCCTGACGGTGTCCGAGGCGTACGCGCTGGCGGGCTGGCTGCGGCAGCAGGCCGAGACGACCGGGGACCCGGCGGAACCCTTGGCGGTGGTGCGCTTCACCGAGCCGAACCTGACCTTCCGCGCCCGGGTGCTGCGCCGTCGCCGGCTGGCGCTGACCGTCGAGTTCTCGTACGAGTCGCTGCCCCCGTGGATGCCGCGGCGGCCGCTCAGCGCGGTCTACCCGCTGACGCTCACCGTCTCCGCCGACGCCCTCGCGGTGGCGGCGGAGCAGTGGGCGCGGGAGGCCGAGGCGTACCCCCGCCGCGCCGCTGCCTCCTGACTACCGTCGACCCCGCCGCGACCGTGCGCCGTGCTGCCGGCGGTGGTGTGTGGCCCCACTCCCTCCGCCCGGTTGCGGCGGCTACGGCCGGACGATCTCATCGTCCGCCTCATGGTGGCTCCACCACGTCGGCCGGTGCTTGCTCAACCTCCCCGCGACGCGGGTCAGCAACAGCAGGTTGTGGTTGAACACGAGGGCCGCGTCCTCGCTTCGTTCGTTCAGGACCCGCGCAGTGGTCGCCAGCACGTGGGGGATCCCCTTGTCGGCCAGGACGTCCTTGCGCATGTAGAAGTCGATGTCGACGTACGTTTCCGGCTCCCACACCCACAGCGAACCGTCGTCGTCTTCGGCGTCGTAGTAGCCGTGGCTGCCCGACGTGATGTCGACGACGAAGCCGCATTCCTCGTTGAGCGCGGAAGTGAGCATGCGGTTGCCGGACAAGGTGCGCGTTTCGACGGCGTTCGGTGCGGCGAGTTCAGCCACCTCGTCGAGGGGGATCTCGCCTGCCAGCGTCAACCGGAACTCAACAGCCATCCTCGCAGTCACTCCCTCAGTTCCGCCGTACGATCTGCACGATCACGCCGCTCCGCTGCACCGCTACGAGTTCCTTCAGCCCGGGCACGGGCCAGTCGTCGAATTGCTTCTGTAGGACGACGAGGTCCCCGTTCCAGTCCTCCAGGTTGAGCACCACGCGTTGAGTCTGCCCTTTCTCGACTTTCTCGGAGACCGCGGCCCAGATGCCGCGTACCGCCTTGGGAGGAGTGGGAGCGTAACAATCGAAGACGTGGCCTTCGATGAGGTAATCAGGGGTCTTCTCCGGATTGCCCGTGTCGCCAGCGCTGAGCCTGGCTGCCGCGATCTCCGGCTTGGTGGGGTTCTGGTGGATCCGATAACCCCGACCGGCGACAGTGTCGGCGCACTCGTTCTCGAGTTCTAGTGAGCGCCGTACCTCATCATCCTCCTTGGGGGGAATCCTGGTCCGTGGTCCCGTCGGCGATCCGCCGACAACGCCGGTGGGCTGCCTGGTCCAGGGCGGAGTTGGGCCATGCCCAGCGGAGGCGGCGGTCCCACCGGTCGCGGCTGTCGACGGCGGGTCGTCGGTGGCGGCAGGCACGGGGCTGGTCGGTGTGGGGCCGCCAACCTCGATCATCTTTCCGGCGACCCCGAACTGGCGCACTTCGCCGATCGCCGCTTCGACGGACTGCCGGGCGGTGTTGGTGCGCTGCGCCACCGGTAGCAGGACCCGCTTGATGCTCTCCAGAGCGTCAAGCAGCGGCCCGGGCTGCCCGCCGTGAAGGATCACGGCGACGACTTGCTGCGCCCGTGCGATCCGGGCGATGGCCTCGACCGCCGCGTCGCGGGCCCTGTCGACCGCGCTCAGTACGGCTTCCAGAACGGCACCCGCGGCCCGGCGGCCGACTTCCTGTGCCCTGCTGTCGGCGGCGGCTGCCAACCCTCGCGCTTGCTCTACGCCGGCCAGCAGAATACGGAATTCGCCGTTGAGCTTCTCGATGTGCGACATGTGGCCGGTGCCCCCGATCGAAGGCGGTCAAGGTCCGGGAGGCTGGGGCCACGAGGCAGCCCGTGCCACCTGAGTCACTCCGGGCCGCTGCCGGCTTCCACGTCGTCGGTGCCCCGGCCGAAGTCGGGGACGGCGAGCGAGCCGTCCGGGCCGAGGGAAAAGCCCGGGTTCCAGGCGATCTCCCAGACGTGGCTGTCGGGGTCGGCGAAGCAGCCGGCGTAGCCGCCGTAGAAGGTCTCGCGTGCCGGCCGGGTCACCTCCGCCCCGGCCTCGGCCGCCACCGCCAGCAGCTCGTCGACCTCGCCCCGGGACCGGACGTTCTGCGCCAGCGTCATCCCGCCGAACCCGCTCCCGTCGGTCACGCCGGCGTCGGCGGCCAGCTTGTCGCGGCCCCACAGCACCAGCGCCAGGCCGCCGGCCTGGAAGAAGACGGTCTCCTCGACCTCCTGGCCGCGCCAGCCGAGCCGCTCGTAGAAGGCGCGGGCGCGGGCCACGTCGGCGACGCCGAGGGTGACCAGGCTGATCCGCTGCTCCATCGCCCGGCCCCGAGGGTCGTCGCCCGGGTCGTGGACGTCATCGATCATCGCGGGAACCTCCAGGGGACGACCGGCATCGCGGCCACCGTAACGCGGGCTCACGACAGGCCGGGGCGGCGGCACGCGAACGGATGATGCTGCCGCAGCCGGCGTCCGACCGGGCACCGTGGATCCGACGCCGCAGGGGCGGGCCTCCGGTCAACAGTCCCGGAGGCCCGCCCCTGGCGGGTCATGGCACTCAGCGCAGGGCGGCCGCGCTCGGCGCAGGGTGGCCGGGCTCAGCGCAGGGTGGCCGCGCCGGCGTTCGCGTACTGCTCGTCGAGGTCGCCGGAGGGCGCGCCGCCGACGCCGATGGCGCCGACGACCTGCCCGTCGACGCTCACCGGCACGCCGCCGCCGAGGAACAGCGTCCCCGGGATGTCGCGCAGGGTGGCGCCCGCCCCGGTCACCCGGCCGGCCAGCGCGGAGGTGGGCTGGCCGAAGGAGACGGCCGTGAACGCCTTGCGGTGCGCGGACTCGGCCGTCTGCGGGCCGGCGCCGTCGCCCTTGAGCTGCACCTGCACGGTGCCCGACCGGTCGAGGACGACCACGGTGACCCGGTGGCCGCCCTTCTCGGCGGCCTTCACGGTCGCCTCGGCCGCGCGCAGCGCCGCGTCGAGGTCGAGCGACGGGTTCGCCACGACGTTGCTCTTCGCGACTGTCGCGGTCTGCGGCTTCGCCACCGGCTCGGCGGCGGACGCGGTGACGGCGACGCCGGTGACGGCGGCCACGGCCACGGCGCCGGCACCCAGGCCGAGCGCCATCCGGCGGCGGAAGTTGTGGATCATCGCGTGCTCCCTGAGGTCTTCGGATCGGGGGTGACAGTCCTCAGCCTGGCCGCCGCACGCGGCGCGGTCATGGCACGCCGGATGCAACCGAGATACCTCGAATGGTTGAACCGGCCACCCCGTTCCTGCCGTACGCTGGACAGTTGTCAAGATCAATTGATCGGAGGTGGGCGGTGGGACGGCAGGACCGGCTGCGCCCGGCGATGCGGTGGGGATTCCTGCTCCTGCTCGCCGCCGCCGCCACCCGCTACGGCGTACGCCACGGCTGGGGCGCCGACACCGGAGCGGTGCTGGCGCTGGCCGGGGTGCTGCTGGCCGCGTACGCGATCAACGAGCTGGGGCGGCGTGCCGCCGGCGCGCGCTTCGCGGCGGTGCTCGTCGCCTTCCTCGCGCTGGTGCTCGCCGCGCCGAGCTTCGCCCTGGTGGCGATCCCGCTGTTCTTCGTCGGCCTGCGCCAGCTCCCCCGCCGCGCGGTCTGGCCGCTGGTCGGGCTGCTGACCGGCGCGGTCGTCGTCGCGCAGATCCGGCTGGCCGACCGGCTCGACCCCAGCCTGGTGCTCGGCCCGGTGGGCGTCGCCGCCATCACCACCGTCGTCTTCCTCGAACTGGACCGGCAGAACCGGGCCCGGCAGCGCGCGCTCGACGACCTCCTGGCCGCGCGCGACGAGCTGGACCGCAGCCAGCGCGAGGCCGGGGCGCTGGCGGAACGCGCCCGGCTGTCCCGGGAGATCCACGACACCCTCGCCCAGGGCCTGTCCAGCATGAACCTGCTGCTCCAGGCGGCCGACCAGGAGTGGGACACCGAGCCCGCGCAGGCCCGCGCGCACGTACGGCAGGCCGCGGCGACCGCCCGGGAGAACCTGGCCGAGGCGCGCCGCTTCGTCCGTGGCCTGGCCTCCCCGGCGCTCGACGGCGCCTCGCTGACCGACGCCCTGCGGCGGTTGTGCGCGGCGACCGAGCGCGACACCGGCATCCCGGTCCGGTTCGCCGTCGTGGGGACCGTCGCGCCGCTCGGCGTCGACGACGAGGTGGCCCTGCTGCGGGTCGCCCAGGGTGCCCTGGCCAACGTGCGCCAGCACGCCCGCGCGCGGCGGACCGCCGTGACGCTGACCTTCGGCGACCAAGAGGTGACGCTCGACGTGTACGACGACGGGACCGGCTTCGACCCCGCTGCCGTCAGCGGGTTCGGGCTGACCGGCATCCGGGAGCGGATCACGCAGCTCGGCGGCGCCGTCGCCGTCGAGAGCGCACCCGGCGAGGGCACCGCGATCGCGGTCAGCCTGCCGCTGCGGGAGGCCCGATGAGCACGCCGCTGCGGGAGGCCCGATGAGCACGCCGCTGCGGGAGGCCCGATGAGCACGCCGCTGCGGGAGGCCCGATGAGCACGCCGCTGCGGCTGATCCTGGTCGACGACCACCCGGTGGTCCGCGCCGGACTACGGGCGCTGCTCGGCGGCCGGCCCGACATGACCGTGGTCGCCGAGGCCGCCACCGCCGGGGAGGCGCTCCGGCAGGCCGCCGCGCTGCGCCCCGACGTGGTGCTGATGGACCTGCAACTCGGCGACGGCGTCGACGGCGCGGCGGCCACCGCCAACCTGCTCGCCCTGCCGGAGCCGCCACGCGTGCTGATCCTGACCACGTACGACAGCGACGAGGACATCATGCGCGCCGTCGAGGCCGGCGCGACCGGCTACCTGCTCAAGGACTGCCCGCCTGACGAACTCTTCCGCGCCGTGCACGCCGCCGCGGCCGGGCAGACCGTGCTCTCCCCGCCGGTCGCCGCCCGGCTGATGGGCCGGATGCGCGGCCCGCAGCCCACGCTCAGCGCCCGCGAGGTGGAGATCCTCACGCTGCTCGCCCGGGGCCTCGCCAACAAGGAAATCAGCCGACAGTTGTTCATCAGCGAGGCCACCGTCAAGACCCACCTGGTCCGCATCTACGCCAAGCTCGGCGTCGACTCGCGGACCGCTGCGGTGCACGCCGCCGTCGAGCGGAAGTTGATCCGCCGGTGAAGCGCCGCGCCCTGCTCGCCCTTGCCCTCACCCTCGCCACGGCCGCCGGCTGCGCCCGGCCCGCCCCGACACCACCCCCGGAGGAACCCATGCCCCGCCCCGCCGACCAGGACCTGCTCGCCGCCGCCGACGCCGGGGACCCCACGACGGTACGCGCCGCGCTGGCCGCCGGCGCCGACATCGAGACCCGCGACGCCCGACGACGTACGCCGCTGCTGCTGGCCGCCGCGAACGACCACGTCGAGGTCGCCCGGATCCTCGTCGAGGCGGGAGCGGACCCGGACGCGCTCGACGACCAGCACGACACCCCGTGGCTGGTGACCGGGGTGACCGGCAGCGTGGCGATGCTGGAAGTGCTGCTGCCCGCCGACCCCGACCTGACGATCGTGAACCGCTTCGGCGGGATCTCCGTCATCCCGGCCAGCGAACGCGGCCACGTCGAGTACGTCCGGCGCGTGGTCCGCACCGACATCGACGTCAACCACGTCAACGACCTCGGCTGGACGGCGCTGCTGGAGTGCGTGATCCTCGGCGACGGCAGCCGGCCGTACCAGCAGATCGCGGAGATCCTGGTGGGCGCCGGGGCGCGCGTGGACGTGCCCGACCGGGACGGCGTCGACGCGCGGGAACACGCCCGCCAGCGCGGATACACCGAGATCGTCGCCATCCTGTCGCGCTGAGCGGCGGCCGTGGCGTGCTCCCGCCGCGCCACCTGCTGACCTGCGGGCCCACCGCCCCTGCGTGGACGGCCCTGCCGGTCAGGACATCGCCGGCGCGGGCACCCCGGAGGCGGCGACCATGGCGGCGAACCGGCCACCGGCGGCGACGAGTTCCGCCGGGGGGCCGCATTCGACCAGGCGGCCCCCGTCGAGCACGAGCACCAGATCCGCGTCGACGACCGTGGAGAGCCGGTGGGCGATGACCACGCGGGTCATCGGCAGGGAGCGCAGGTTCCGCTCGACGGCCGCCTCGGTGACGACGTCGAGGGCGCTGGTGGCCTCGTCGAGGATCAGCACGGCCGGCTCGTCCAGCAGCGCCCTGGCCAGGGCGAGCCGCTGGCGCTGTCCACCGGAGAGGCCGGTGCCGCCGTCGCCGAGGTGGGTCTGGAGGCCCATCGGCAGGGCGTACAGCTCGTCGCGGATGGCGGCCAGGGTGAGCGCGCGGTCGATCTGCTCGGCGGTGGCGTCCGGGCGGGAGAGGAGGAGCGCCTCCGCGACGGTGCCCGCTCCCACGTACGGGTCCTGGAGCACGACTCCCAGTTGGCGGCGCAGTGACGACAGGTCGACCTCGGCCACGTCGTGCCCGTCGTAGCGCACCGTCCCCTCGGTGGCCGTGTGCAGGCCGGTCAGCAGGGACACCACGGTGCTCTTGCCGCTGCCGGAGCCGCCGACCACTGCGACCTTCGTACCCGCCTCGATGGTCACCGTGACGTCCCGCAGCGCGTACGGCGAGCGCCGGTCGTAGCGGAAGCCGACCCCCTCAAGGGTGATCCGGCCGGTCAGCCGTGGGGCCGGGGGCCGTGGGCGGGGCTGTTCCGCCGGGGCCTGGGCGATGTCGGCCAGCCGTTCGAGGGTGGGCGCGAGCACCGCGAACGCCGGCAGCCGCATGGCCAGCATGGCCGCCGGGGCGGTCGCCGCGCCGGCGAGGGCGGCCAGCCCGACGGCGGTGCCGGGTGAGGTGGTGGTGCGTGCGGCGACCAGCAGGATCAGGACCGGGCTGGCGATCTGCCAGGCGGAGAGCACCGCCGAGGACACGGCCTCCATCCGGCTCTTGCGGTGGTCGGCGGCCAGCCCACGGTCGAATGCCCGCGACCAGCGTCGCAGGACGAGGTTCTCCGCGCCGACCGCCCGGATGGTGGCGATCCCGCGTAGCGCGTCGCTGAGCTGGCTGGCCTGCTCTCCGCTGGCGAGCAGCTCCTCCCGTTGCAGGGCGGCGATCCGGTGGGACAGCCACGCCGCGACCACGAGTTGCACGACCATGCTGACCGCGGTCATCGCGGCGACGGCGGGGGCGAGGACCGCCACGACGATCAGGTAGCCGGCCGCCAGCAGGGCGTCGATCCCGCTGGCGATGAACTGGGAGGCCAGCAGGTGACGGATGCCGAGCGACGACTGGACCCGGTCCACGAGGTCGCCGGCGAAGCGCCGCCCCAGGAACCGGTAGCTGGCGCGGAACAGGTGCGCGACGGCGTCCCGGCCCAGCTGGGCGCCGATGCGCCGCTGGAGCAGGGCGACGCACAGGCCGCGGGCCAGCGACAGTGCGCCCATGGCCAGCGCGAGGGCGGCGACGGCCGCGAACCAGACGGTGTGCGGGGCGTCCTGCCGGGTGAGGCTGTCGACGATCGTCTTGGTGGCCAGGGGCACGGCCAGGCCGAGGACGGCCATGAGCACCGAGGCGGCGGCGAGGAGGGCGAGCAGCCGCCACTGGCGGCGCAGCAGCGGCGCGGCGAGCAGACGGACGGCGCCGGCCGGCCGGGCCGAGGACACCGGCGCCGGACCGTCGGGCGCGAACAGCAGGACGGCGCCGGTGACCCCGGCGGCGAACTCGTCGAGGGTGAGGTGCCGCCGGCCGACGCCCGGGTCGATCACGTCGACGTGGCCGCGCCGGGCCGCCGTCACCACGACGTAGTGGTCGCCGCGCCAGTGGGCGATCAGCGGCAGGGCGAGCTCGCGGATGCGTTCCGGTCGGGTGCGCAGGGCGGCCAGCGCGACGGCCCGGCAGCGCAGGCCGTGGTCGATGGCCGCCGCGCGCAGGTCCCGCATGCTGAGGCCGTCGCGGCCGACGTCGAGATCGGCGCGGAGGTGCGCGACAGGTACCGGCCGCCGGTGCGCCGCCAGGATCATGGCGAGGGCCGCGACGCCGCAGTCGGAGTCCGCGGTCTGCAGGATCACCGGTACCCGGCGGCGCATCAGGCTCCTACCGCGGCGGTACGGTCGGCGTCGAGCCAGCACCATTCGATGTCGGCACCGGCGCGCGCATCGGCGAGCCACTGGTCGAACACCGCCCGCTCGGCGTGCCGGTGCGCCTCGTCGTCCAGCTCGGCGGGCAGGCGGTCGAGGACGACGGCGTGGGCGGGCGCGCCGTGAACGTGCGTCGTGACAGGGTCGCCGACGGCGGCCGACCGCAGCTCCGCGGGTGCGTCGACGGCTGCCAGGCGCAGCAGCCCCGCGGACTCTCCGCGCTGGATCGCCGCGGTGACGGCGGCCAGCGCGGCGCCTCGCTCCGCCGGAACCGGCGCCGGTCCGCTCGTCTGCGTCGCGGCGATCCAGGCGACGGAGAGGGTGGTGAGTTCCTCGTGGTGTTCGGCGAGCCACGACTCGATCCGGCCGGCGGTGACGCGTCGCCGCAGGGCGGCGGCCTGTGCCGTGTGCCTGACCAGCTCGACGAAGCCGTCCTGGTCCAGCCCGACGGCGTCGAGCCACCGGGCGGTCCGCTCGGCGTCGAGCAGACCCTTGGCCCGGCGGAACGCGTCGGCGGCCTGCTGGATCTGGGCGTCGTCGAGCGGGATCGGTTCCCGCTCCAGTTCCGCCTTGATGACGCAGGTGTCGATCAGCCGGGCCAGCACCTCGGCCTCGCTCCAGAGGTAGTCCAGCGCGCCCAGGCCCTCGCCGACACCGAGCCGGGTGGTGCCGACCCGCAGCAGGGTGCCTTCGGTGTAGTGCATGGCGCCGCGCAGGGGCCAGGGCTGGGCGGGCGCGGGGCTGAACGCGACGGAGAGCGTGCCGGCGGAGCCGCGGATGAGCAGGTCGTAGCTGACCGTGCCGTCCGCCGCACGATCGTGGACCAGGTCGAGTCGGGCGTCGGCCCACCGGGAACGCAGCCCGGCGACGGCCGGGGCGGCCCGCTCGACGGTGCTGTCGCCGGCGACCTCGGACAGCCGGATCATCGTCTCGACCGCGTCGGCGAGCATCGCCGGATCCGGTGCCGCCGTCCGTTGCGCGGGCGTCCGGTCGATGGTGCTGGTCACGAGTTTCCTCCGGTTGTCGCGGCGGCCGTCGCCGACATCAGCAGGTCGACGATCGCGGCCGTGATGGGCAGGCCGGTGGCGTCCTCGACCCACAGGTACTGGCCGCTGGGGTTGATCTCGAGGAACACGTACCGGTCGTCGGGGGTGAGCACGAGGTCGATGGCGCCGTAGCGCAGGCCCAGTCGCCGGGTCAGGTCGACGCACCGGGCGGCGACGTCCTCGGGCAGGTCCCAGGGGCGCATCCGGCTGTTCTTGTCGTCGTAGCGGCGCCAGTCGTAGCGGGTGTGGTGGGCGTGCTGCGAGTCGATGGCCGCCGCGTAGACCTGCTCACCGACGACCGTGACGCGCAGCTCCAGCCGTTTGGGCACGTAGGACTGGACGATGACCGGGCACTGCCGGATGCCCTCGACGTGCACGAGGTCCCGGTGGCGCACCGGCTCGGTGTAGCGCACCAGGCCGCCGCCCAGCCTGTTCAGACCGACCTGTTTGCTGATGAGGTGCCCGCCGTGGGCGTTGAACAGGTCGAGGACCGCGTCGGGGTGGTTGCCCGCGACGGTCTCCGGCAGCTCGAAGCCGAGCTGAGCGGCGAGCTGTAGCTGACGCAGCTTGTACTGGGCACGTTGGACGACCGGGCGTGGCGCCGGCACGGCCAGCACGTCGAGGGTCTCCCAGGCGTCGCCCACGAAGGTGGCGCTCTCGCCGGCCACGAAGTCGGCCAGGTAGCCGGTCAGGTGGGCGGGCGGCACCGGGCGGCCGGGCCGACGGAACCACACGGCGCTGACCTCGTCGAGGTCCACCTGCCCGCCGTCGTGGTGCAACGTCCGCCGCACACGCCCCTCGCTGAAATGGACGGCGATGCTCGCCCTGGTGGGCACCTGCGCCGGGTCGAATCGAAGCCACCGGGCGTCGCGGCGGCCCAGTTCCGCCTCGGCCGCGTCGGCGTGCACGTCGTCGGCCTGAGTCAGGATCAGAATCATCGGTTGGTTTCTCCTCCCGGCGGTGCGGACGGGTTCCCTGCGGTCCGCCCTGCCCGGGCGTCGTGGACGGAACTGCCGGTGACCGACGTCGAGCGGCCAGCCGGCCGGCGCTCCGCAGCTGCGCTGCGGGCGCCGGCCGGCCGGACTCGATCCGGTGACGAGATCAGAAGTCCTCGTCGGTGTCGGTGTAGCCGGGGTCGATGTTGATGGTCTTCGACGACCGGTGCCACGACGGCGGGAGACCGCCGATCAGGTTGGCCAGCTCGTCCTCGGTGAGCTCGACCCCGTCGGCCGGGATGTCGTCGATACGCACGGACTTGCCCATCGCATTCCTCCTTGGTGTTCGGGCGGTCGTCGCCGCCCTCAACTGCCGGCTGAGCCACCCAGCCGGTGGATCCCGCCGACAGGTTTGCCCCCTCACCTCGTCGGCGTGGTCGAGTCTCCGCATCCCGATATCCCAGGCTCAATGGGCCACCGTCCCGGAAAATCCCGGGAAAGACGTCCCGGATCAGCCAGGAACCGTCCCCGACACCTGCCGGGGTGGCAGTCACGGAGTTCTCGGTCGTGGGGCGTCGACGACAGAGACGCTAAGCGGCGCGGTACGCCGCGGTCTTCGGCCCGCAGGCTGATCGGCGGGTGGAGATCAACGCCAGCGGATCCGACCGCGGGTGGAGCGCACCACCAGGCGTTCCACCCGCGGGTTGACCCGGGCTGGGGCGGTCCTGACTGCTTCGTGCTTCTCGCGTGCTCGGTAGGGCGTGCCGGGCAAACCCGGTCGCCGCGAGCGGTGTCCGGCGGTAGCGTGCCGGCGTGTCCCGCACCGTGACCCTCGTTCTGGTCGATGCCGCCGGAGCGCTGCTGGGCTCCCTGCCGCCGTTCGACGTGTCGTCGCCCTGGTGGCAGGACGTCGCCCCCGTGGTGGCCGAGGCCCGCCGGCGGTACGGCGTCGACGTCGCCGTGCTGCGCCTACTCGGCGGGGACGGCACCGGCACCATCGGCGGCGCGGTGGCGTACCTCGGGCAGGTGAGCGACCGGCCCGCCACGCCGCTCGTCCCGGCGGAGGTGGACCTGTCGGCGGACCCGCTGCGCGCCCCCTACGCCGAGCCCGGCGGCCCGGCGCGCAGCGTCGCCTGGGCGACGGCCGAGTTGGAGCGGCTCGGCCGGCCGGCGGAGACCGTCGCCCAGCAGCGCACCTGGAACCTGTCGGCGGTGTGGCGGCTCGACGGGCCGGGCGGGACGGCCTGGCTGAAGCAGGTGCCCGTGTTCTTCCGGCACGAGGCCGCCGTGCTGCGCTGGCTCGGCCGTGCCGTGCCGGGCAGGACGTCGACGCTGCTCGCCGACGACGGCGACGGCCGGATGCTGCTCGACCACGTGCCGGGCGAGGACCGCTACGGGGCGCCCATCGAGGAGCGGCTGGTGATGGCCGCCGACTTCCACCCGGTGCAGGTACGGTCCATTCCGGACGTGGCGGAACTGGTGGTGGCGGGCGTGCCGGACCTGCGTGCCCCGCATCTCGCTGGCTGGATCCGTGACCGGCTCTCCGGTCACGACACCTCGTCGGTGGAGTCCCTGCTGACCGGGCTGGCGGCGCGGCTGGACGAGGCGGCCCGGTGCGGGCTGCCGGAGACGCTGGTGCACGGGGACCTGCATCCCGGCAACGTCCGGGCCTGTGCGGGGCGGCATGTCGTCATCGACTGGGGCGACGCCTTCGTGGGGCACCCCGCGTTCGACGTGTTGCGGCTGGCCGAGGGGCTCGACGTGGCCGCTGCGCGGTCGGTCTTCGACGAGTGGTGTGCGCGGTGGCGGGCCGACGTGCCGGGGTGCGATCCGGAGCGAGCCGTCGAGCTGCTGCGGCCGGTCGCGGCGCTGCGGATGGCGGCGGTGTACGCGATGTTCCTCGACGGGATCGAGGCCAGCGAGCGGGTGTACCACGCCACGGACGTCAACGCCTGTCTGAAGCAGGCGCTCGGGGGCGTGGCCGCGCCGGCGTGACACACCTGCCCGGTCGGGCGCCCCAACCACTCAGTCAGGCTTGGCGCCCTCGTCACCCCAACGTGCCAGCGTGGCAGACAACTCCTCCAGGAGCGCGTCGACCTGTGCGCAGCTGTATCCGCGCGTGGCAAAAGGCAGGGCGGTGCGCGCCTTGTCGAGCTCGGCCTTGGCCGCGTAACGCTGCGACGTCACGCCCGAGATCAGCGCGTCCTGCCCCCGCCGGATCAGCTCGTCCACCCGTGCCGGGTCGTAACCGCGCAGGCCGATGGTGAAGTCGGGCGAATCGAACCGCTCCCGGCGTAGTTTCCGGACATCCGTGAAACGGCTACCTCCGAAGCGGGCCAGGGCGGCTGCCACCTCGTCTGTCGACTGCCGAACTTCGTCGAGGTCGAGGAGGACCAGGGCGTCTCGGCCATCGACCGGACTCCGGGCGGTTTGCGGGCGATCGATGGTCGACCCGGTGGCCGGCACCAGCAACAGCGACGGAGACGTCGGCTTCTTGCCACCGGGCGTCGGTACCGGCTCGTCGAGGATGATGGAGTCGATCTCCGTCCACGGCACGAGTCGGTCGAGCCCGGCCAGCCGCAGGGTCAGCCCCTCGTCTCCGATGTGGAACCTGAACGGCTTGAGCTCGCTGACGGCGAACGCGCCACCCATCAGCGCCACGATCCCACCGAAGAGCCAAGAGCCGATGGAAGGGGACGAACTGCCCGCTGCGCACAGCAGCACGAGTACGCCGAACGCCAGGAACACAATGCCAGCCACCAGCAAGCGCCGGCTCTTGCGCAGCTCCATGCCCATACCTCGATCTCGTGAGGGCCGCCGTGGAGAGCATTGCAGGGCGATTCAAGCGACCGTCGATGGCGGAGCCAGGGGCACCTTGCCGTTCACACCGCCGCCGCGGCCCGCATGCGGGCGTACTCGACCTCCATGTCGGGTGGGCCGAAGCCGTAGTTGGCGTAGTCGGCCCGCATGTCCTCGATCGCGGCATCGAGCTCGGCCGACGGGCCGCCCTCGGCGAGCAGCACCACCAGCGGCTCCCACATCGCGCCGCCGAGATCGCGTATGCCGCGCAGCGCCTCGAGGTAACGGCCCGGCCGGAGCAGGTCGAGCGCGGTGTGGGCGAGCTTGTCGGCCGCACCGGCCAGCAGCGCCGCAGCGTGGTCGAGCTCCTCGGTCGTCGTCACGGTCGCCGGGTACCTGTCAGGGTCCAGGCGCAGGTGGTAGTAGCTGTCCTCCGGGCATTGGCGGGTCTCGACGAATCCGATCCGGTAGGACGTGGCGTCCTTGTCCAACGGGATCGGAGGCTGGCCCCAGCGGGCGGCGCGCCAGTTCAGGTACCCCCACCAGGCAACCGGCACCACACCGATGCCCACGTTGACGAAGATCGTGCCGCCGCCGACGCTGCGCATCACACTCCGTCCGACATTGACCTGTGCGACGCCGTCGGTCGTGACGACCGACCAGGTCCCGCGAGTGCCCTGGAAGCCCAGCGGCCGCACAACGGCGCCGATGTCCTTGTTCAGCCGGCTCGTCGTCTGCGCGGGAGTGATCATCCGGTACACAGTAACCGCTCGACGCGCCCGTAACTGGACATCACTAGGCAGCGAGGGATTCGCCCTTGAACACCTCACGGCGGTGCCAGGCGATGTGTTCGACGGCGGGGACCTGGGTCCCGGGTCGAGGCCGCAGCATGCTGCCGTGCAGGTCATAGGTCGACCGACCGGCCGGCGTACGAGCGGTGAAGGCGGCCGACACCTCGACGCGCAGGTCGGCGTCGAGCCCGAGCGCGCCGAAGTCGAACAGCTTGTGGTGCAGCACGCAGAGCGCCAGCCCGTTGTCGGGGCTGTCCGGGCCGTCGAAGGCCCACCAGCGCACATGCGCGGCCTCCACGCCGACCGACGCGTGGCCGAGCTGACCGTCGTACCCGCAGAACGCGCACTGCCGGTCCCACGCCTGGAGCACCGCCACCCGCCACGCCGCGTCCCGCCGCCGCGCGGGGATCGGCGTGACGCCCGGCGCCTGGAGGATGTCGTCCGGGTCCAGGCCCGCCGCAGTCAGCACGTCGGGCGCGATGGTGGGCGGGAAGTGCTGCTCCACCAGGGCGCGGGCGACCCGCCGCACCAGCTCGGGGTCGCGGCGCAGCGCCGACTCGGTGGCGGCGTCGAGCCGACCCACCACGTCGTGCGTCGCCAACGGCCCGACCAGATCCATCGGTACGTCCCGGTTCAGCGTCCACACGCCGTCGCTGCGGAGCCGGGTGAACGGGTACGCGGCGCTCTGCGCCCGTCCGGTCTTCGACGCCGGCCCGAACTCGGCGATCAGGTCACTCAGCCGTTCCTGCGCCGCTGACCACGGCAACTCGCTCGACCCGCTGTGCGTGAGCTGCCCGAGCGCCAGCAGCACCAGCAGCGGCTTGTGTGGCGCGCGCCGGCCCCGCTGCTGGTGCAGGCGCAGCGAGGTCAGCCGGTCCAACACCTCCTGCCGGGTGCTCATGCGGCGATCGCTCGGGCAGCGGCGTACATGTCGGCGGGGAGCGCGTGGTGCAGCCGCCAGATGATCCGCATGGGCCGGTCGCCGGTGTGCTCCCGGTAGGTCATCGGGCCGGCGTAGAGGTAGGCCGGCGCGCCCAGGTCGCGGTCGGCGACCCGGGTCTCCCGCACGAACAGATGCACCGTCGACCCGCGCGAGGCGTGGTGGATGTAGCGCTGGCCGGTCGCCGAGGCCGACGACGTGGTGCTCTGCGACTCCCACTGGAACAGGCTGTCGGTGATGGCACGGTCGGCGTACATGGTGGTGGGGGAGTAGTGCGCCTGCGACTTGACGAGCGTGACGAAGAACAGGTCGGCCTGGGCGTCCGGCAGCCACTTCACGCCTTCGCGCAGCGATCCCGGGTTCGCCATGCCGAAGGCGGCGCACGCCTCGTTGCGGCTGTATCGGGCGTGCACCCGCAGCGGCACCGCCGCCGACAGCGGCTCCGGCGTGACCCGGTGGATCCGGTCGCGCAGCACCTCGGCGACCTGGCGCAGCTCGGCGCAACGGGCGGGCTCCGCCCGGAGCCGCGCCAACCGCTCCTCCCGAGAGGTCAGCGGGGCGTTCGGCCCCCACAGGTCGAAGTGCAGCATGTCCCACAGCCGCCCGGCGTCGGGCTGCTCGCCCGCCGTCACCCGGGTCAGCAGGTCCAACCGGTCCGGGTCGTCGAGGTGCAGCATCCGCCCGATGGCCCGGCCCAGCTCCCGGTCGTCCGGCCCAGGCGTCGAGGCTTCCAACCCGGCGAGCCGGCGCAGCCCGGTCCACCCGCCGACGCTCGCCGACCGATACACGTCCTCGATCTCCACGCCCGTCTCGCGCAGGAACTCGCCCAGGCTCACGTCACCCAGCAGCCGCAGCTCCGCCACCAGGCCCCGCTTCGACGTCGGCAGCGCCGAGCGCAGGTTGCCGAGCACAATCTCCTTGGCCACCCGGTCCAGCTCGATGTGGCAGCCGCTCGGCAAACTCGGGAAGTCCTGGTCGACCGCGTCGTAGACGGACTTCCGGCTCACCCCGGTCAGCGCCCGCCAGCGCAGGTCGAAGCGGAAGTTGGCATGCTGCCCGCCGATGAAGTCGAGCACCGTCAGGCACGGCTTGTCGTCGTCCAGGCGCAGCCCGCGGCCGAGCTGCTGGAGGAAGATCGTCGCGCTCTCGGTGGGCCGCAGCATCAGGATCGTGTCGACCATCGGCAGGTCGACGCCCTCGTTGAACAGGTCCACGGTGAAGAGCACCCGCAGCGTGCCCTTGCGAAACTCGGCGAGCAGTGCGTGCCGATCCGGCGTGTCGACCTTCGAGGTCACCGCCGCCGACGCCACGCCGTGCTTCGTGAACCAGTCCGCCATGAACCGGGCGTGCCCGATGCTCACGCAGAACCCGAGCGCCCGCATCCGGCCCACGTCGACCTTGTCGCGTACCGCCCGCAGCACCGCCCGTGCCCGCGCGTGGTTGCCGGTGTAGACGACGTCCAGCTCCGCCAGGTCGTACCCCTGCCCGCGCTTCCAGCGCAGCTGCGACAGGTCCACGTCGTCGTGCAGCCCGAAATACTGGAACGGCGCGAGCAACTGCCGCTCCAGGGCGTCCCACAGGTGCAGCTCCACGGCGGCGCGGCCGTCGAACCACCGGCGCACGTCGCCGCCGTCGGCCCGGTCGGGGGTCGCCGTCAGCCCCAGCAGTACGCGCGGCCGCAGCCGCTCCAGGAGACTGGCGTACGTCGGTGCCTCCGCGTGGTGGAACTCGTCGACGATCACCATGTCGTACGCCTCGGGGTCGATCTCCCGACGGTGCAGCGACTGGATGGAGGCGAAGACGTGCCGCCAGTGCGTCGGCTCCTTGCCCCCAACCAGCATCTCGCCGAAGCTGCCGTCGCCCATCACCTGCCGGAACGTCGCCAGGCTCTGCCGCAGGATCTGCTCCTGGTGGGCGACGAAGAGCAGCGAGTCCGCCTCGCCCGACTTGTGTAGCCGGCGGTAGTCCAGCGCGGCGACCACCGTTTTGCCGGTCCCGGTGGCCATGACAACGAGATTGCGCCACCGGCCGTGCAAGTGCCGCTCGGCGTCCAGGTCGGCCAGGATCTCGGCCTGGTACGGGTACGGCCGCACGTCAAGGTTGGCGATCTGGATCGGTGTCTCGCCGGGGCGCTCCCCGCTGAGTGCCTGCCTGAGTCGCTCCGCGTCTCTGCTGGCGTCGTAGTCCTCGAAGGCCGCGTCGTTCCAGTAGTCCTCGAACGTGGCCGTGAACGTGTCGATGACGTGCGGCTGCTCGATGTTGGAGATCCGTACGTTCCACTCCACGCCGTCGACCAGGGCGGCCTTGGAAAGGTTGGAGGAGCCGACGTACGCGGTCGTCATGCCGTTGCCCCGGCGGAACAGCCACGCCTTGGCGTGCAGGCGAGTGGTCCTGGTCTCGTAGGACACCTTGATTTCGGCACCCAGCTCGGCGAGCCGGTCGAGGGCCCGTTGATCGGTTGCCCCGAGGTAGGTAGTGGTGATGACGCGCAGCCGGCCGCCCCGGGCAATCAGGTCACGGATGGCGGGCTCGACGATCCGCAGGCCGTACCACTTGATGAACGCGCAGAGCAGGTCGACGGAGTCGGCGGAGGCCATCTCGTGGGTGACCTCGTGGCCGATGCGCGGCTGGTGGCGGCCGTTGACGAGCAGCGCGCCGGTGGAGAGCGGGGTGGTGGGGCGCTGCGGGAAGGCGGGCTGCGCGGGTGGGGTCGGCGGGGCGGCGATGGCGTGCAGGAGGTGCTTGGCGTCGCTGACCTGGTCCTGGGCCCTGGCTGCCTGGGGGCTTTCGGCGGCGATGGCGTCGGCGATGCGGTTGGCCAGGTCGACCTGACGGGCGAGCTTGTCGTCGCCGCCGGGGAGGGCGTGCAGGGCGCGGTGGGCCAGGGCGGCGATGTGACGGGCGAGGGCGTCGGGGGCGTCAGCGGGGTCGAGCTTGTCGCGCTGGACGAGGAGGGCGTCGACGTGCTGAAGGCGGTCGGCCAGCTCGCGGGTGATGAGGTGCTCGTAGATGCCCCGCTCAAGATCCGTCACTCCGAAAAAGTAACTTTGATCGCCGTGCAGTGTCACCCCTCCGCTGGTTTCCTTAGCCGGAGCTGGTGTCGGTTCCCCGACAACTCCCCCTCCCCCAATTCGGATTTAGATAGCACTCTTGCCGCCCAAGAGTGTCGGATCGTCACATGCTTCGGGACCGCTATCCGTTGCGTGACCTGCGGCGATGCCCCAGTTGCAAAGCGCTGATCGACGCAACTGTTGGCCTCGCTGGTTCCCTGTGAGCGATGAGGGCTAGGAGTTGCTGGCTGATCAGACCGGGGTCGGGCTCTCCCCTGGTTGGTTCTCTCGCGGTAGTGTCTTTAACACCTCTCGCGTCGGGGAGTTTTAGTTCCGATGTGCAAGTGAGATTTTTGGTAGATGAGGAGAGAGCCTCACATTGTCTCGTCTGCGCCGTTGCTCTGCCAACATTGCCCATAGGTGTCATGTCTAAAAAAAGGTGGCAGGATGCCCCTTTGAACCAACCGTGGATGTTGGTCGCCCGAATTTAGGTTCCGTGTCGGAGAATTTCAAGGCGCCTATCGGAAGGCATTGCGAGGCGACGGGGGATTTGACGTGCGAAGCTCATATGTGGGCCGCTGATGGAGGAGTGCAGCGAATGGATCCTGCAGTTATCGCAACGCTGGCTGGCCCTGCCTTAGGTGCAATCGTTCAATTTATTTGTTCGAGAGTGGACGGGGCGCTTGGCAGGGAGCCTGCTGTAGTTTCAGAGGGCGAAGCGAAATTTGTCGAGGAGTATCCTGGGCCACTGCCGCTAGATGAATCTGCCCTGACAAGCGATCGCGAGGCAAGATTGCAGCAGTTAGCAGGAACCCTTGCGGTCTATCGAGATCATCCAGAAATCGCGCGAGGCGACGATTCGAGGCTAGTGGAATCGATTGTTCTCGCATGTATGGACCTTTCTGCTTTGTACGGCATAAAGTTCCGCTTCCAGAATTCTGAGGCCGGCGAGGTCAGGGTTGATCAACAACTCGGCGATGTCGAGCGCCCAGTCACGGGCATCAAGGCTTCCGGAATCAGGAGAGGCGTCAACGTAGATCTAAAGCAGACCGCTGTAAGGGTAAGCCGGGATGGCAGGATTGTAGGTCTAGAAGTTGACGGCTTCATTGGATGACGCCGTGTGGTTTACAACAGAAAGCCCAGTAGTGTCGAGCAATGCGCCGACCGCACCCACTGCGGATGAGGCGATAGAAGGGGCGCGGAAGGAATTCTCGGCAGAACAGGAAGCAGGTTCCTGGGCCCAGCATGATACAGAAATATCGGAAGAGCCGGATGGTCTGACCTCTTTACTTGAGCGCCTCGGCGTCGATCGGAGGGCTTTCGAGAAGTTTCAGTCGGACTACCGTCAGTCGGCCCTCCTTAATAATGGTGTCATGGCGGGCGTCTACTTCAACGTGGAAGTGCTGGACTCTGCGCCCTCTGTTCGAATTCCGGATGTTCAATTGGCGCTCTTCAGGGCTACCTATGCGCCACATTCTTCATTTGAGGAATTTTGGAGCTTGATCGAGCCCGTTGGTGGGGTGGTGGTTATCGTAGCCCCGCCGGACACCGGACGAAGCGCATTGGCGTACGCGCTTTTGGCGAGGCTGCGATACGAGTCGCTCGCAGAGGAAGTGCATAGGCTCACCTTTGGTGGCTCAAATACGCTTCCCGGTCGCCGGCTTCCGCGCGAGCCCGGAAGAGCTTATCTGCTCGAGCTTCCCCCCGATGAGGAATCATCTGATGGCAAAATAGAGTTCGGAGTAAGCAACGAATTCGGTGACCATCTGATTGCTTTGCGTGACGTGCTCGCGCGCCGTAAGGCTAGGCTTGTTGTCCTAGCTCGGCCTAATCAGTGGGTGCGAATTACTCGGGGTGTAAGGTCTGACTTCGCACCCAACTTTGGGACGCCTCCTTTGCCTATAGATATCGCACGGGGGGTCCTTCGCGTCGCCTGCCCGATTTCCCGGATAGAGAGGTGGTTGGGTGACCAGCGCATCGCGCGGCTTTTTCAAGGGGCTGCTCCCGTAGACGCGATAGACATCGCTGACCTTATTATTAGTGAGGATCGACCGGGCGGGGATCAGTCGCATTCTGACTGCCCATCCTTGAGTCAGATCGATAATGTGGTCAACGCGCGATCGAGTTGGCGCGAAGATCTTCTTAGGTGGCATCGCGAGGATGGTCGGACCGCCATCCAGCGCAACTTCCTATTGGCTGCAGCTATCCTTCGTGATGCGCCCGTCGGTCACATCTACGCAAAAGCTGCAGACCTATGTGAGGCATTCTCAGACTCGGAATTGGAGTTGTCTGGCCAGGCTGCGCCTGGCATTATCGAACTACTTAGCTCTGTCGAAGGAGAGTTGGCATCCGCAGAGAGGATCAGCTTTCGGCGACCTCACTGGGAGGATGCTGCGGTCGAGTACTTTTGGATTGATCGGCCATTGTCTCGGCAGGTGTTCGTGAAATGGCTCGCCGAAACTCCCTTGGCATCTTCTCACGGGGACCTTGTTAAGATATCCCAAGATGACTCGCTTCAGATTGGGCGGCGAGTAGTAGATTTTGCTGTCAGATTTGCTGTTCGTCATGAGCGCCCCCTGCCTCTAGCGGCATTAGTCGAGACCTGGGATCGTCAACGATCGTTGTGGACGCTACTGGTCGATGCCATAGACGCAGCTGCGATCGCCGATGCTAGTTCGCCGTACATTCGGAAGATGTTACTTGATTGGGCGAAAACAAGCGAAGCGTCAAAGAAACGCCTCGTGGCGGCCGTCTGCGCCAGAAGTTTTGGTGCAATCCATACAGGCTTCGCTCTCCGCCGACTACGCCACATCGGCGACGCCTGTCCAGGTACTGTTCTGCCTGACCTCCAGGACGCGGTCATTCGGCTTTGGAGCGACGACGCGGCGCGAGTGACGCTGTTGCAATACCTTGGTGCGTGGTGCCGCGACGACCATGTAGCAGGTCCTGTTGTATTCCAGACGCTCGCATTACTGAAGGACGCTGAAAGTAAACTACCCCAGGTTCTAAGTGTTTTTTCTGCCAGCTCCTTTAGCGGCGTCTCTATTGATGTGTTAGAGATCGCCTGGCGTCGGCTCCTAGATCGGGGAGACCTGACAATAGCTGACAGCCCCCTCCAGAAGTGTGTAGACTTCTGGATGGCATCGGCGCTTGAGTCTGATGGCAGTAGCCGGATATTCGCAGTCCTCTCCGCGGCGGTCTCCGGTGCAACCGGATCTAAAGCCAGTGTCCGACGAGAATTGCTGCGCGGTAGCGTCCGTAGATGGGTAGAGGATGGGCCTGGTTCTTCGAATTTGAAGCACGCACTGCAGAGAGATCTCAGCGAGGTGCTAGACGCTGAGATTGTAAGATCTGTCCGGCGAATCGCAGCGCGTGAGGATTCACGGTGAGTGGCGTCCTGTGGGCCGGAAGAGTCTTCCGCTGGACCGCTGCTACTCGACGTAGTCAATTCAAGGTTAGCTTGCCGAGTAAGCGCCCTGAGTATCGTTTTCAGGTAGACCTAAGTATCGAGTGGGCTGGCGGCGCAGGCCGGCTTGACCTCGAGGCTTTAGTAGTGCAGGAGATTCGAAGAATAGCCGGAAGTGTTCTATCTGGCAGCGAGGTACTTGATTTCCAAATAGCGGGCCAAGACTTGCATGCTGAGTTTCTAAGGCGCTTACCTCTCGCGGTTAAGCGTGCAAGGGTGCTTAGGGTGAGCAGTGAGGTAAGCGTGGATCCGGCCTGTCGAGAGTCGGCTCTGCGACTGGAAAGCCTAATGCGCCAGGAATGCTTTGATTCGCTGGTTCGTCAGCAGGCTAAGGCGCGTGTTGAATTTGTACGGAACGAGGTGCTGTCGGACCCCGCCACTGCGCGACTCTATCTACTTCTTTCGGCAGATGCGCTTGGTGGGAAGGGTGTTCAAAAGGAAGCGCTGGAAGGGCTTCTCGAAGAGGCATCCTGGTGGACGCCGCAGAATCGCTGGCTGGTGATTGCGCGCATGGTGCACAAATATGTCGCTGGTATGTCCAGCGAGAAGTCAGCGGAATTGGTCAAGGCCTTCAGTGTGGCCGCTGAAGCTCTTGGCGACCTTGACTTCGCTCAAAGGATTCGCGAAGAGGCTGGAGGGGATGCCGAAATTGGTAAGCGGCCCGATGGTGCTGACGAGCTGGACCGTTAGAGAAGAGGGTTTGCTCGCTGCTCACTACCATACGGCTAAGTTTGCTTCACCAGAACGTCGTATGTGGGCGCGTGCTCCCAGCCCGGCCGGAGTTTGGTGACCTTTTGCCAACCCCAACTGTGGTAGGCGGCCTGGGCTATGGTGTTGTCCGGCTCAGCCAGGAGCGTGGCGCGATCCTCGGTACGCCCAGCGAGTAGCTCGTCGTGCAGCGACTTGGCGATCCCTCGGCGACGCCAGTCAGGGGTCACCATCAGCTCGCTGATGGCGAACGTCCGCTTTCCGTTCTCGTCAGTGAATCCGGCCGGGATGGGCTCGTGTATGCCGCCCCACCACCCGGTCTCGGCGGGTAGCGGAAACCCGTAGATGTATCCGACCAGCTCGCCGCCGACCGTGGCGGTGACGAGGTCCCAGCCGTCGCGCTGCATGTGGCCGGCAAGCTGGCGGCGGTACCGGTCCTCGCTGTGGAACTCGCCGCCGTCCGCGTACACCATTAGGTAGAGCCCAACGAGTCGGTCGATGAGTCCGGCGGCCTCTTCAACGGTGTGGTGCCGCAGCTCCAAACCTTCGATCATCCGCGCACCGCCTGGTCGTACGCCTCAACGAACTTCCGGGTTGCGGCCGTTGACCGCTGTGGCTGCCCCAGGTCGGACCGGATCTGCGCGAGGTGGTGAGTCACCCGCCCCGAACTCACCTGACCAAGTTCAGGCAGCAGGTTCATCGCCGTGTACGCAGCCTCGTCGAGGTTGCCCTGCCTGTAGGCGGCGCTGGCGAGCTGAACCGAGTAGTAGATCTGATTGCGCCGAAGAACAGCCGAGGGGTTCTCCGTAATGGCCCGGAAGGCGTCGGCGGCGTGATCGGGCCTGCCCAGTGCAAGGTAGTACGGCAGCCGCCATTGGCCGTCTGACCTGGTGGGATGCGGTGGGGGTGTGCAACGTGGACGCAGCCGCCTGTCGATCATGTGTTTGTGAGG